>JAKLHJ010000001.1 GCA_022710205.1 Patescibacteria group bacterium
GCCGACACTGATATCGCTAAGCCCTTTATCCTCCTCTACGCGACCGACAACACGCAACGTTTCCGGAGGAACGACTTTGGCCACCGACTGGCCGCGGCTGACAAGCGCTCCGGTATCATCGCGCACAGAAATGACAACCCCCGCAATCTTTGATTTAACCAACTCATTTCCGACTCGTGCGACCGGAGCATTCTCCCCGACATAATCACCTTCTTTGACAAAATTTTCCATTAGAACCCCGTTCGTTTGCGGAGAAAGAGAAACTTCGTCTCCGAGTATTTGTGACTTCTCAATATAAACCCTTCCGGATGAAATCTGCCAATAAATTCCACCGCCCAAAACACCGGCGACCGTTACGAGAATAAGAAGATTCAATATATTCTGATTTTTTTTCAGACTTTTCAAATCTTTTTTCTCCTGCTCGAGTTCATTAAGTATTTTTTCCTCCTTTCGCAAAATCTCTTCCTCTTTTTTCATTAACTCTTTCGTATCTTGTAACATGAATTTAAAATATTTTAATAAACAAGCACGGTCTCCCCCTCTGCGACTCCGGAGACGATTTCGACTTTACCGTCCGTCCCCCTTGCACCCGCGACAACCTCCCTTTCCACGGCGGCGCCTTCCTTGCCGACCACAAAAACGAGATTTTTCATCTCCCTACTAAAGACCGAGCGCTCGGGCACATAAAGAACATTTTGAAGAGTCTGACCCGCAATATTTATATTGGCGGTCATCCCCGCCCTGATCTTATTGTCCTCATTTACAAACTGCAATTTCGCCCGATAAACCGGCACGCCGTCTACAACAGACTGAGCGGAATCGATGGAAATTATTCGAGCGTCAAAAAAGGTGTTGTTGTTATAAGCATCCAGAGTAACCTTGGCGGCATCCCCCACTTTAACCCTTGATATACCGGACTCCGGAATATTTGTTTGGATATCAAATTGATTTGTGGAGACAATAGAAATAAGCGGAACGTTAGGAACGGCAAGTTGCCCTACGACGACATCGTCCTTCGCTATCTCTCCGCTAAATGGTGCCCTGATGATCGTTTTGGCAAGCTGAGCCCTCGCGCTCTCGAGCGCGGCATTCGCGGAGTCAACTTGACCCTCTTGTGCGCGCAGCTGCTCCGGGGTAGCTCCCGCCGCCATCATTTTGGTCCCCGCGCTCGCAATATCATAATTCATCTTTGCCCCCTCAAGTTTTTCACGCGCCGCGGTTATCGAAGAGATTGCCGTGTTGATATTTGACCTAACCAACGTTATGTCGGCCCTCCACCCGGCAAGCGTCGTCTGTGAGAGCTGGGAGCTTGGGCTCAACGCATTAATCACAAGAGCCAAATCGTCGAGAAAAGATTTAATCTGTCTCAAGTTAGAAAAAGCTTTATCGCACGGACCGGAAACATCGCCGGAAGCGCCGAGTGACAATGTATCGGAATACCAATCGTTCAGCATAGTCTCGATAACCATTCGGTCAAATTCGAGCTTTTCTTTCTTGGCAAGATCCGGCACGACAAAGGTTAATGCCGGATTCGCCGATTTTGGGTTGGAGAAGAACTGGTCAACCTTACCCCTGATGGCGTCGTCCGACTTGGTATATGCATCTTGGATCTTATCTATCGCATTCTGTTTAGCTTCAACAAGGGCACTCTCGGCACCCGCTAGCCTAGACTGCTGTATCAAGACGTCTTCATTTCTAGCACCCCGTTTTAATTCATCCAGCTTTGCCTGTTGGATCTTTAGGTTCGCCTCGGCTTGATGCAAAAGCGCCACAAGATCATAATTCTCGAGAGCAACAAGTGTCTTGCCGGCGCTGACTTTATCTCCGACATTAAAATATTTAGCCGACACCTTGCCGCTTCTTTCAAAAGCCAAATCAACGCCGTTCTTCGGCTTCACTTGTCCGGTTGTTTTGAAAACATTTTCAATGTTTCCTCTGGCAACCACAAAGACCGAATTACCGTTTTGAATGCCGCTATGACTCATCGCATAAAACACGAAGGCCACAAGGCCAAGGAGAACTATCGTTGCGGCTATTATCGGCTTTTTCATTTGTTGATTCATATTATTCCTTTATTTTAGATAATATTTTTATAAGAGAAACCTTGTCCTTTTGCCCCAGACACGAGAACATATTTTTCAGTTCTCCGGAGGCCACCTTAAAACTGTCGCTCAGAAATTTTTTGCCCTTAATCGTCACCTCCATTTTCACAACCCTTCTGTCCTTTCGTCCCCCCAATCTCGTAAGCATTCCGCTTTTTACCAGTCCATCCGTTATCGCGGTCGCCGTCGGAGGCTTAACACGCAAGAAGCCGGCAACCTCTTTCATATTTGCTCCACCCTTAGTCTCAATAAAATTGAGGACGTGCATTTGGCCGTATGAGAAAGATCGGCCGATCGAAGCTTTCTGGATCCTTGCCTTAACGACACGGCTGGTCTCAAAAATAACGCTCATTAACTTTTCGTCTATTTCCATATTGTTTAGTATTAAAAATATTTAGGTTATCTAAGTATATCCAAAAAAAAATAAAGTGCAAGAAAATATAAATAAAAATGCCGAATAGCCGGCCTGCTCTTCTGCGAGGCTCAGGCTGACTCAATTACGGGTTCCACAGGCGCTCGTTAAGTTAATTTTTATAGCCGAAGTCTCTTAATTCTTTCTTTGTCCTTTTCAAAAACTTTCCGAAATTACGTTCTTTTTCCCTTTTTTCAACATCATTCATTTCGTGATACTCGGCTTCTTTTTTGAGATTGATATAATTTGAGTATTTTTCCTTATCCAGCTCGCCGGATTTTACAACTTTAATAACTTCACACCCCGGTTCATGCGTGTGTGTGCAATCATTGTATCGGCATCTTTGTGCCGCGCAAGAGATTTCATCAAAAAAAGTATCAATTCCTTGGCCCGCATCCGCCACGCCAACTTCGCGCATTCCCGGATTATCAATTACAATTCCGCCATTTTGAAGAAAATACATTTGCCTGCCGGTCGTGACATGTTTGCCGCGGTCGGAATATGAACTAACATGTTCGGTCTTTATGGCGCCGTTACCAAGCAATTTATTGATCAACGAAGATTTGCCGACCCCGGATGAGCCGAGGAAACAATACGTCTTGCTTTTAGTGATATAACTCTGCAATTCATCTAGGCCGTCATTTTTTACAATACTGGTCGAGATTATATCAACATCAGGGAACCTGTTTCTGAGCTCTATTATTTTTTCAGCCGACTCTTCTTTTGAAAGTAAATCGACTTTGTTTAATATAATTGCCGGTTTTACTCCTCCGTTTTCTATAATAGCGAAATATCTTTCAAAGCGGTTTAAATTATAATCTCGGTTAACCGATTCAACTACGAAGGCAACATCAATATTTGTAGCTATAACCTGGGTTCTGTCTCTATATTTTCTTTTGATCATTGAGGCCCTGGGTAATATGCCGCGGATTACAGCGGTATCCTCACCCATCTCGGTAATTGCGACCCAATCACCAACCGCGGGATAATCTTCTCTTCCCGAGGCCTCAAACATCTGCCTGCCGGTTATTTTAGAAAAAAATTCTCCATTCGCATTTTTAACCACATATGCTTCTTTGTGTTCAGAGACAACTCGGGCAACCGAAAATTCAGTCAAGCCAAGCTGATTTCTTTCTGTTTCAAAAAATGATGTATAGCCTAAATCTTCAAGGCTTATATTTTTATTTTTATCCATTTTAATCACTTGTTTTGACGTTCCCTGGTCGGCATCGCCCCTGTCTCCGCTATATTATAACAAAACAAATCTTTATGAGCGGATTTTACTAATTTCGTATCAGACCCAACTTCTTCTTTCTAGTTAGGCGCTTCAGCTCCGCTTCACGGCTTCTCGCCTCGCCAAGAGTGGCGAAAGTTTCCGTATATTTCAATACCACCGGCCTTCGTATCTTCGTATAATGTGCACCGTTCTTTGAATGATTGTGTTCGTGTAGTCTTTTTTCAAGGGCGTTCGTGCTCCCGACATAAAGTGTTTTGTCTGCGCACTCAAGAATATAAGTTGTGGGTTGCTTTGGCATGGTTTAGTTCTTAAGACATGTTCTGCCGTCTTTATGAAGCGTGACGGGGAATTCGCTAATATTGATCTTGCCGTCTTTTATATCTAGCGCCAAGGTGAGACCGGTTGAGACTTCCTCGTTCCAGTATTGATCAAAAACAAAATTTCCAAGGGAATAATACACGGCGGTATTGCCGATATGCTCACTAGACAAAACAATGTGAGGATGCGAGCCTACAACAAGATCGGCGCCACTTTCTGCAAATAGTGTTGCGTTGCCTCTCAGTCTCGGCGAAGAATCTATATATTCGTCTCCCCAGTGGGCATACACGATGACTATTTTTCCATTTTGTTTTTCGCTTTTTATGATCTCGGCGACTTTTTCGGGAGATTGCCCTCCAAATTCATTATATGAGACAAAAGAAATGTTTTCTCTGCTATATATTGGCTCGTCCCCTATTATGCCGCCAAAATAATTAACACCCGCTATATTTAAAAATTCTTTTGTTAAAGAAAATCCACTCATTCCAAAATTGCCGATATGGTTATTGCCCAAATTAACAACCTCTATATTGTGCCTTGCAAGCAACTCCGCGCTCGTCGTTGGAAATGTGAAAACATAATTTTCGGGACTACCTATAACCGTCCCCATACTTATTGAAGTATTTTCGGTAATAGGCCCCTCTAAATTTCCGACAACAAAATTATAATCGGATAAAAATGGGTCTATGCAGGAAAAAATAAAATCTCCTCCACTCATATTACCGACTTTTCTTATATATCTATCTAGCTGAATATCTCCTACTATCAATATTTTTGTGGATTCCGGGGCGGGCAACACTTCGGGAGTATTTACAACGGGAGTAACGGCCCCAACCTCTTCGGTGATGATTATGGCTTCTTCTTTCTGCGCCACCACAGGTGCTGGAACCGCCTTCTGATTCCTAAAATACGAGTTATAAAAAATCGCCCCAATAAGGACAAAAACAATCCCGATTTTAAAATAAATACGCTCCACGAGGTAATTATACTACAAATACAAAACCTCGATGCTAACGCGCCGAGGGTTTTATGTTTTTACTGACCGTTTCAATTATTCGAGAAGGTGGCAGACTTTACAAAGAATCGAAGATGTAGGTTGTGCACAGCACTAACCCTATATTCTATTTTTCCGTAAGTCTTTTTTCTACTTCTTTTATAAGAAATAGATAATATTGCCTATTCGGTGGTATTCCAAAATGGGCACGCCTACCTTCATAAAAAATACACGACATTAAATCAGCTGTCGAATATTTAATAAATTTTTTCTTAATCTTATATTCTTTGACCATCCTGTTCGCAAGGTATCCGCAACGCTTTATACCACCACAATAATTGTAGCCGTTGAATGTAAATATCGCCTTACGAATCTCGCCACGCTTTGTTCTATTTGTATTATATCTTCCCATCTTCGGCCCCCACTCCCAATGACAGTGGCCACAATGCCACTTAGCCCGCCCAGAATTCATTTCTCCGATAATTTTGGAACAATCAGAGATGTGTCCGGGATTTCCATATACAATCTCCTTTATCGCATCATTTTTGCACTTTCTACATTGCTTTGGAATTTTCATGAAATTTTATTTTCCATTTTCTCCAACTTTCCCAGCGTCCAAACGATAAAATCTAGTATTTTAATGTCCGACACTTGATACTTATTAACGCCAAATTCTTTTCTGAAAATAGAAATTAGCTCTTTAATTTTATCATCTGAAAGAAGTTTTAAATACAAACTTTTTAGAAAATTATACAACTCTACGCAGGATTGAATTTTTTGCTCTTTATTATTTCCCGCTACTCGCCTCTGAATTACATTTGATACTTCGGCGTCAAAAATTGGTTCATTATTGTCTATTGTATGAATTAATTTTGTCGCAAAACTAAATTGGATGGTGTTATTGCCTCGTAGGGTCGGTAATTGGTATAGGGCGTCTAATATTTTTTCCAAGTCCCTTATCTTATTAGTCATTAAATCGAAAAAGGTTCTTTTTTGATTTTGACTTAAACCCGCACCGTCTAGTCTATAATAAGATCGAAATACAAATTGAAAAACACGATTGTGGTCAATACCGCCACTATTATATGCCGTATTTAACCATTGATAAGTGTCGACACTCTCTTTGTCTATATTTGAGAATATTTTTTCTTGGTTGTTATAAATTTTCTCAATTATTGTGTCTGGTGTGTTTCTCGCTTTCATAAATTTTCATTATCTACTGCGGGACTTGGAATCGAACCAAGATACTGAGCTTCAAAGGCTCATGTCCTACTTCACCCCGCCAAATTTTCCGGTCAAAGCTGCGGGACTTGGAATCGAACCAAGATACTGAGCTTCAAAGGCTCATGTCCTACCGTTAGACGATCCCGCAGCTTTGACAAGAAACTTTCTGAAAGCATTTCCGCCGTGCCAGGACTTTATTTGTCTCTCCCGCAGACGTGCTTCCTTCATATTCTCAAACTCTTCAACATATATTAACTTCCACGGCCGTTTATATTTTGTAGAAAATACGTCACCCTTATTATGTCTAATTAATCTTTTTTCTGGCTCCGACTCCGTAATACCAACATAATGACTTTTTGCCGTATTTTCCAAAATATAAAGAAAGGCTTTCATCAAAATTTGGGCGGGGCAAGTTAGACGATCCCGCAATGATATTGTCAACAATAAAGAACTATGGATCCCCGATCGAGCCGAGGATGACACCAGTTACCAACTGGATTGCCGCGCTACGCTCGCAATGACGACCAAAAAACTTGATAACTTTATAACATTAAAACGTTACAAACTCAATTGGTTTGACCCAAAAGGCGAATTAAGGCAAGTTCGATTGGGAGTTCCGGTATGCTTCCGTGGCCTAGTTCGTGATTGGCATAAATAAGCTCCTTTAACGCCTGCGGCAAAACAGCAATATTTTTGTGGCCCTTTAATTCCTTAAATACCTTTGCCTCGTCATCAGAAACTTCAGACAATATTTCTTTTTCCATTTCGGGGGCGAATTTGAGAAGCATCACCAAGCGAATATCGCGAAGAAGCATTTTCAAAAATATCTTCATGTCGATATTTTTGATTGCAATCTTGCGAAGAAGAACGAGGGCGGCCTCAAGATTCTTTTCTAATATCTCTTTTATAAGAGAATGAATGACTTCGCCGCGAGGAGAGCCGGTAATTGACTCAATGTCGTCTATGGTTATCTTCTTGTCCTTTGAAATATTTGAAACCTGCTCGAAAAGACCTATCGTGTCTCGGAAAGAGCCGTCGCCAAGAAGCGCCAGCAGGTCCGCGGAGCTTTTGTCTATTGTTAGCCCCTCGCCTTTCGCCACTCTTTCTACAGCCTTTTTCAATATCTCATTTGAAGGTTTTTTGAATGTGAACGACTGACAGCGAGACACGATCGTGTCAGGCACCTTGTGAGCTTCGGTAGTAGCCAAGATGAACATAACATGCGCAGGCGGCTCCTCGAGAGTCTTCAAGAAGGCATTAAAAGCGCTCTTTGAAAGCATGTGAACCTCGTCGATGATATAAACCTTGCGTTTTGATTCGAACGGGAGCGTCCTCGCGCCGTCTGTGATCTCTCTTATATCTTCAACGCTTGTATTTGAAGCCGCATCAAGCTCATAAATATCTTTTTCCGACGTGCCAATCTCTTTCGCAAAAATTCTCGCGATACTTGTTTTACCCGTTCCTCGTGGCCCGATAAAAAGATATGCGTGGAATATTCTATCCTCGTCTATAGAGCCGGAAAGAGCGCGGACGATATTATCTTGCCCGAGGACCTCTTTAAAATTCTTTGGACGATATTTTCTATATAGTGCGATGCTCATGTGAGATTAGTTATAAGGTTATAATGTTAAAAGTTTTAAAGTCTAAACTATAAAACCTTAATAAACCCGGAAATCAACTTGGATGCGTCAATAGAAACCTGCTTAAAATTGTCGTGTTCTTTCTTCGTAAAGTAACCAAGGTCTAACCCTAAGTCTAACATGGAGCGCACCTCACCACACGAGCCCTTTGCGATATACAGAAAACTTATAAACTCTTTATTGGTATGACGTTCAAAACCTTCTGCTATATTATTCATTACCGACACAGCCGCTCGCTGTATTTGGTCTCTGAAACTATAGTCTCGGCAGTCTTTGAGAGTTTTATAAATACTCAAGGTGAGTTCCTTTGATTTCTGCCAAGCCAGAATGTCCTCGAATTTTTCTATTTTCATCGAAACTTTATAACATTATAACTTTCAACTTTATAACTAACCTTAAATTCGTTCCGGCGCCTCGGCATGACACAACTTCAGACCGTTTGCCATTGCTGTCGCTACCGCGCTAGAAATGAGAAGGCGGTGCGGATATACAAGCTTGCCTGATTCCAATACATCAAAATTCTCGTAATAGCTATTGTAGTCGTTCGCAATATGCAGTAGGTGCTCGGCGAGCGTGGCGGGATTGTCTGTCTCGGCGGCTTTCCTCACCACTATCGGCAATTCGGCGACCTTCTTGATTAAGCTGATCTCAACATTTTCAAGCTTAGAGAAATCTAATGTATCTATATTTATATCTTCAACTTTTTTGTCTGACTTTCTCAATATGCTTCTCGCACGCGCAATGGAATACATTATATATGCTCCACCCGACTCTTCGAAATTGCGAATATTTTTGTCGAGCTCTTTATGAAAAGCGATTGGGAATTTTTTGTCCTGTTTTATGTCATTGAAAGCAATTGAGCCGACTGCGAGCAGTTTTGAATTCTTTTCTTTTTCTTCATCAGTAAAATTCTGCGCCTTTTCGCCGGTGCTCCTTTCCTCGTATTTGTTCCTGAAATATTTGATTGATTCTTCCACAAGCGAAACCACGTTCTGGGCACCCTCACGGCTCGAAAGCTTCTGCCCGGTCGCCGCATCTACATAAAATCCGTGGTAAACGTGTTCTAGACCAATATTTGCCCCTTTGTTTAAATTAAGCGTCAAAACGGCCTCAAAAAGGTGCTTAAAATGCTCTGTTTGCTCCTGACCCACCTCATAGACCAGTCGGGATGGAATGAACGTTTCTAGGCGGTGTTTTGCGCTTACAAGGTCTCTTGTGGCGTAAATAGTGGCTCCATCAGCCCTCATAATGACCATTCTAGACCCCGAAGGAAGCATAATTACATATGCGCCAATATCGTGACTTATTTCCTCAAGAAGCTTCTCGAGCACAGCCTTCTTTATCGTTCCTGCTTCAAATGCCAACTGTGCTTTCTTTATCTCGACATCCGCCAATTCTTGCGTGAACTGCACAGCACCGCCGGTTTTTAAAAGTTCTTTGACGAGATCCGCCCCGCTCTTCGCATAAAAACTTTCGCCGAGCAGATAGTCGTGCTTAATATTTAAAATTTCATAAAACTTATTGAATTCAGAGAGACTCCATTCGCGCATCTTCTGCCAGAGAGCAAACTCATCCTTGCCGCCATCCTCCAATTTTCTAAATCGCTCCTTCCCGGCCTCTACAAATTCTACATATTTATTTTTGTATTCCGCGAAGTCGGCAAAATCTCCTAATAGTTTTTTTATTACATCATTCTGGTCCGTGCCCAACAAAAACTTATCAAATTCACTTTTGTTGGTAGACATCTTTTCTGCCGTTCTCACGATTAAATAAACTTGATAGAGCATATCATTGCCCGATAGGTCTAGTGACCAAGCATTTTTATCTTTCAACCTTAAATACGCCTCCATTATCGCGCCCATTCCTCCCCAGTCGTTAAGATAGTTTAACCTGTGAACCGTATAACCGGTCGCTTCATATATCTTTGCCAAAACTTCACCGATTATTGTCGAGCGGACATGCCCCGCATGCAAATGCTTTGCCATATTCGGACTTGAATAATCCAGAACAATGCTTTCTCCCCTGTGCTTGTCGGAATATCCATATCTATCACCAAGCACGAGCACATTGTTTATAAGGCAAGAGAAACATCCCGGCTTCATAAGGAGATTTATATAAATACCGGTTGGGGTTATTTTTTCTATATGCTCCTTCACGAAACTAGACCGCTCTAAGTTTGAAATTATCTGCGGAATGTATTCTTTGGTATATGTTGGAATCCCATAAGTCTTCATTAGGTGCGGAACCTTTATTGCGATATCTGCATTAAATTTTTCACGATCAATAAATTCGATTTCAACAGTATCAAAACCCTCAACGTCTTTGTTTGTGTCTCTCAACTGTTTTTTGAAATCTTCAAAAACATATTCGGCGAGCGGAACATATCCTGCGGCTTCGCGCTTCTTAATAACCTCGTCTTTTTTCTTGTTTACTTGCTCGGAAATTGAGCTGTTCCACACCTCGAGCAGATTTTGTTGCATAGAAAGAATTATACTAAAAAAATAATGTAAATCTTACTTGACACAGAGATCATTTGTGATAGTTTGTATTTAAAATTAGTTCTTCGACAAGATCAAGGGGCCCTTAACGATAACGGCCAAAGGCCACCGGGTCACTAGCTTGCTAGTGAAAGAGAGGTACTCAGAGATGGAAACTCCCCTGATGCTCCTTGGCATGTTTGTGGTAATCCTGCTTATCACTCTAATCACAACTGTTATCGTAGGGCTTTTCCCAAGGGCAACGGCTCGGCTGATGGGCCTCTGTGTATATCTTGGCCTCCTATATAAACTGATTCCCGCGATGAATTCTGCGGTACCAAAAGAAGCGCCGCTACTTCACATTATCTTGGCAATCATCATATTGTTTGAGGCGACGGGTATATTCGTATTGATGGCAAGGTTTATCATGCTCGGAGCCATGAGAGACTATAGAAACATGTACTACAATATTAAGGAAAGTCAGGAGGACATGTCTCTTTCTTAGTTTGCTCACCACTCTTTTAAAATCACCCCTCTTCGGAGGGGTTTTATTTTATTCAATATGCCGGTCATTTCGACTTTATGGAGAAATCCCTATAGAGTAAATTCACGGAATAACAAGCGATTCCTCCACAAGGTCGGAATGACAGCACTTGTGCGTCGCAAATAATTTAATTCGTAATTTATAATTCGAAATTTTTAATTACTTTCTCTACTTCATCTGCGCATTCGGTTGTCATCAATTTTGCGCGGAGTTCGCTTGCGCCGGGGAAACCGCCGACATATGAGCCGAAATGTTTGCGCATAAGAACGAACGGCTTCTTGCCACCCAGAAGCTCTTCAAAAAGTCTCGCATGTTCTAGCATTACTTTTAATATTTCAGAAAGAGGCAAATCGCTCTTTTTTATTTTTTCATTGAAGAACCACGGATTCCCAAATATTCCCCTTCCAACCATAATTCCGTCTACGCCCGATTCATCTCTCCTCTTTCTCCCCTCTTCTAGACTTTTAACATCGCCATTTCCGATAATTACCGTATCAGTATCCTTGGCCAATTCCACACACTTCGCGACCTCGTCCCAGTGTGCGGAAACCTTTGACATCTCCTTCCTTGTCCTCCCGTGAATAGTGAGCGCGGCAGGCTTGGCTGAAAGTATTGCCGGTATCCATGTGTCTATTTCGTTTTTATTGAAACCAATTCGTGTTTTTACAGAAACAGGAATATCTCCCGCGCCTTCTTTTGTCGCTTTTATTATCTCCTGCGCAAGCTTCGGTGATTTTATTAGATTCGCTCCGGCGTTTTGTTTATTTATTCCGTGGTCAGGGCACCCCATATTTATGTCGATTCCATCAAATCCTAGTTCTCGGACATATTTTGCAGTTTCGCGAAAAGTTTCCGGATCTCCGCCGAATATCTGCGCCACGATCGGCCTCTCTGATTCATCGTAAATGAAACTAAGAGCCAAGCGGTCTCTGGCAGGATATTTGGAGCCGCGCGGTTTTTGCTCGGCCTTCTCCTCGTGCATAAGGCCGTCACAAGATACCATTTCAGTCCACATTACATCGGGCTTGCCGTATTTGGAGAACATTTTTCGGAACGGCGCATCAGTAACATCCGCCATCGGCGCGATACAGAAAAAGGGCCTTTTTGTAAGTTTTAGTTTTTGCCAGAAATTCTTGTTTTTCATGATTATCTTGAGTATATTAGTAGAATAAAGGCTCGTTGACAACTTCGCCCTCCTAAATTTTTCATCAGACTATTGTAGTCTTGGAAGAAACAATAACGAATATAATAAATATTTATCTCGTTTAAATTTAACTATAAAATTTTGGCGGGCAAACAAATTCGACATTAAAAAATCTCTCGAAAGGAGGAATACGTTTTGGGTAAACGCAGTAAGGAGAAACGAAAGAAACAACGTAGAAAAGATGAAATTGAGGAATCGTGCACTATTCCGATCGAGAAGAAGCCTCCTGAGGCCTTCCGCTTCAACCACATGGAATTTGCTACCGCGGACGAGGCAGCGACCGCGAAATTCATCTTTAGGAACAACATTGAAAAGGACGAGCAAGAACTGCGAAAGCTTGTCGCCCTTATCATCAAACACAATATTCTTAGAAATAACGAAACGGAGATCAGATTCGCACGACTTCTAATGAAGCACAATATTCGTTTTGAATATTCGAAGGAAATTGAAACTCAAAAGATTATTCAAAAAGAAGAATATTCGGAAACCCCAGAGACAACCGCGAAAGATGGCGAGACGCCCTCGAAACCCGGCGTGCGCCAAATCGATTTCTGGCTACCCGACGGACCAATCATGGTTCCGTTTTGTCATGAACCGGTCCAGTCTTTTGAAGTAAAAGGCGGCAAGCTAACTATGAATTGTTGGCGCCAACGGAGAGAGCTCCGCGATGCCAACTATTTTACTTTTATTGTGCTACCTCAATACATTTCTTTTTGGGAAAAACATGGTCTGCTCGAGCCGGTATCCACGAGAGAAAACAACGCTCGCGGGATCTATCAAAAACCGGCCTGCCTAATGGCAAACCATATTCCGAAAAAAGAAAGCTCCCTCAAGAAAAAGATGGTATCAGTGCTCAGGACCGAGCACATCAAATTTGAATATGCGGAAGATGTGCGCGGCGAGCGACTCGGAGACGGAGCGCATAGGGCCATCTTCTTCCTGAAAGAACCTGTTAAGGGTTTCTGGTGCGGAGAAATGACCCAAGCAATCATGCTCATTGAGGGAGATATCACAATGAATGATTTTGAGCGCTGGCAAGAGGTATCTGAAACGCAGAACACCTTCCTTGCAGTTAAGCAATTCGTGAGGTTCTGGCATGGTGTCGGATTTCTTAGACAAAAAGCAAAATAGTTTAGGCCCCTTTATTAGGGGCCTTTTTTGATATATAGTTATTGAATGGAAACCTTGCTTAAGCTTGCAGAATTTGCGCTTCATATAGACAAATATCTTGTGCAAATAGTCGCCAACTACGGCTCTGAAACTTACCTTATACTATTTTTAACAATATTTCTGGAAACAGGTATGGTGTTTACACCTTTCCTCCCCGGAGATTCGTTGCTTTTTGCTTCGGGCATGATAACCGCAAATAGCGACTTAAATATCTTTTTTTTACTAATAATACTTAGCGTTGCGGCCATTCTCGGAGATAGCGTAAATTATTCTATAGGAAAATATTTCAGCTACAGAATAAAGAACGGGCAAAATATCCCGTTCGTTAAACAGGAATATGTAGAAAAAACAGAACGATTTTATGAAAAATACGGGAACAAAACCATTTTTATCGCGCGCTTCGTGCCGGTCATAAGAACCATGGCGCCGTTCTTTGCAGGTTTTGGAAGCTTAAATTATTCTAGTTTTATTTTTTACAATATTGCGGGAGGCTTGTCGTGGGTAGCGCTATTTCTCTTCGGCGGATACTATTTTGGAAATGTGCAGATCGTAAAAGACAACTTCTCCGCCGCGATAATGTTCGTAATTATTGTGTCTATCATTCCGGCAATTGTTGAATGTATTAGAGAATCGCGATTAGGGAAAAAATAGGCATCTCGCCACAAAAGACAAAAACACCTCGCAGATTGCGAGGCGTTTTTAAAGTTATCTCTTGCTCCAGTGAGGAATGCTCCGCATTTAGAAACCCGCGGTTTCTAACGCTTCGCTGTTTTCCTTCACGGGAAAAATAGAGTTTTCCCGACCCCTTTCCTACTCCGCAGCGACAAAAAGAAAAAATTCCCGCTTGGTAGCGGGAATCTTTTATTATCTTTTTGACCACTTGTGGATGCTCCGCATTCAAGGACCCACAGTCCTCGACGGGCAAAGCCCTGCTCTCCTACACAAGGGGAATTCTTCCCCTCGACCACCCTTTCGCCACATTTCCGCAAGAGATAAAAATGCCTCGCAATGTGCGAGGCATTTTAAATTTATCTCTTGCTCCACTGTGGCGCCTTTCGAGCTTTCTTCAATCCGAACTTCCTTCTTTCCTTTACTCTCGGATCTCTCTTTAGGTGTCCTTCTTTCTTGAGAGGCTTTCTCATCTCGGCGTCCATCTTTGTGATGGCTCTTGCGATACCAAGAAGAGCGGCGTCTACCTGTGAGCTCATTCCTCCTCCGTTAACCTTGATAGAAACCTTGAGCTTGTCTTTGAGATCTGCTCTGTTTACGAGGTCGGTAATCTTCTGTCTGCTGTCGGCGGTATTCCAGTATTCCTTTATGTCCTTCTCATTTACCACAACCGTGCTCTTTGTGCCGGAAGCGGGCCAGACCCTAACTCTGGCAACGGAGCACTTTCGTCTCCCAACGGCTTCGAAATATTTTTCTGTTGTTTTTGCCATAAATTTTATTCGCTAACCGTTAAATTTTTGATCATTACAGCCCTCAACTTGTTCTTTGGGAGCATTCCGTAAACGGCCCTCTTGAAAACTTCTCCATAACCGAATTTTGCGACAACCCTCTCCATTGTTTCGGACTTCTGTCCTCCGGGATACTGAGAGTGTCTCAAATATTCTTTTCCCTTCATTTTTGCGGCAGGGATTTTGGCCTTTCCTGTATTTATAATTTTAACAGTAACTTTTGGAGCAATGTTTGATTCATACTCGGGAGAATTTTTGCCCATGAGCAACATCGCAGCCTCGGAAGCAACCCTTCCTACTGTTCTGTTGATAGCATCTATTGTGTATTCTTTCTTTGCCATATAATTATACAAATTCTACTATGGCCATTTTGCTTCCGTCTCCGCCTCTCTGGCCTAATTTTACAATTCTCAAGTAGCCTCCCTTTCGATCTTTATATTTAGGGGCTATTTCTTTAAAAATCTTAGCGGTTTGTTTTGGAGACACCAAGTACTGGCTTACAAGTCTTCTTGTGGCGACATTATCTTCCTTCGCCTTTGTAACAAGCTTTTCAACGAAAGGTCTTATCTCTTTCGCCTTGGCCTCTGTTGTGATCATCTTTTCGTAGTTGATCAAATTGCAGGCTAAAGATCGGAGAAGTGCTGTTCTCTGGTCTGTCTCTCTGCCAAATTTTCTATTGGTATTGTGGTGTCTCATAAAATTTTACTTACTTTAGGGTTATCCCAAGATTACCCAAAACTTTCTTTATTTCATTTATACCCTTTTCGCCGAGTCCTGCGATCTCAAGAAGATCATCTTCTTTCTTTCTGGCGAGTCCGCCGACTGTTCTAATGCTTGCCTCAGACAACGCTTTCATTGTTCTTCCGGAAAGCTTGAGGTCCTCAATTCTCATCTTTAGAACCTCTTCCTGATTTTCAGCCTTTACCTCGGGAGCTGCGGCCTTCTCTTCCGCCACTTCCTCCTTAACTTCCTCAACCTTCTTTACCTCTTCTTTTGTTTCCTCTTCATCCACGAAACCGATAACAGACTTGAGCTGGGAAATCATTATCTCTATTGATCTCTCAAGAGCCTGTCTTGGTGTAAGTGTTCCATCTGTCTCAATAAATAATCGAAGTCTGTTGTAATCTGTTCTGTCTCCGACTCTCATATTTTCAACTTCGTAGTTGACCCTTCTTATTGGAGAGAAAGCCGCATCAACTGCAATCGTGCCGATCTCAACCTTATCCTTATTGATAAGCTCCTTTGGGACGAAGCCGAAACCTTTTTCAACAGTCAATTCAATATTTAATTTTGTGTTCTTGTCTGTGATAGTTGCGATGTGCTGTTCGGGATTTAGTATCTTTACAGAAGCCGTCTCCTCTATATCGGCGGCGGTAACATCTCCGACTTTTGAAGCCTTGAGATATACAACCTGAGGCTCATCTTTGTCTACTTTGAACCTGAGTTTCTTAAGGTGCAAAACTATTGCTATAACATCCTCCTTGATACCCTCTAAGGTAGAAAATTCATGGTCGGCTCCCTCTATTTTAACGGAAGTAATTGTAGCGCCCGGAAGAGAGGACAAAATTATCCTTCTTAGGGAGTTACCTAAAGTGTGACCGTATCCGGGATACAATCCGTCTATCTCATACACGCCCTTCAACTCCGTCTCGGAAAAGACTCTCGGCTTTGATGGTAGAACAATATTGAAATCCAACATATTATTTTAAAATTAAACTAAATTATTT
Source organism: Patescibacteria group bacterium (assembly GCA_022710205.1). GTDB lineage: Bacteria > Patescibacteriota > Minisyncoccia > Phycocordibacterales > UBA12445 > UBA12445. The sequence continues at coordinate 16,507 of JAKLHJ010000001.1, forward strand.
AAAAACTATGTTCTACTATAAAACTCCATAACTACGTTTAGGTTCAAAGTCTGATCTCCGTCGGCAAGCTCCGGAAGGTATATAACCTCCGCAACCGACTTATCTAAGTCAAACTTCAACCACTTTGGGAATTTAAAATCCTTTAATTTAGATTTAAGTTCTGCAAAGAGAGGGCTCTTCTGGCTGGACTGTCTAACGGAAATTTTGTCTCCGAGCTTAACTCCATAAGAAGGAGTGTTTAATCTCTTTCCGTTCACCAAAATGTGTCCGTGCGAGACCATCTGTCTTGCAAATGCTCTGGATGACGCGAAACCGAGTCTGAAAATAACGTTATCGAGTCTTGTCTCGAGAGCCTGGCAAAGCATGTTTGCAGGATTGCCCTTTTTTGAAGATTTAGAGGCATTAACGTAGTTCACAAACTGTCTTTCTGTAACTCCGTATGTAAATTTGGCCTTCTGCTTCTCCTGGAACTGTGTGCCATATTCTGATTTTGGCTTTGGTCTGCCCTTTCGGCCGCCTCTAGCACCCTCCTTTGTAAGGGTAGATGTATACCTTGGGCTCTGGCATTGTGGAAAAACCATTCCGCCGACCCTTCTACATACTTTATACTTTGGTCCTCTTAACATTACTTTATATTGAAAGAATTAATTATACTCTTCTTGGTTTCTTTGGCTTTGGTCCGTTGTGTGGCACAGGAGTCTTGTCTGTAATGGATAAGATCCCTATCCCCTTAGAAGAGAAAGCTCTAATTGAGGACTCTCTTCCCGCACCTACTCCGCTAACGACCACGTCAACCTCGTTAACTCCCATAGCCTTAGCCTTGTCTCCGAGTAACTCGCCGACTTTAGCCGCAGCAAAAGGAGTGCCTTTTTTAGCACCCTTGAAACCTAATGTACCGGAAGAAGAAGCGGCAACAGCGTTACCCTTGCTGTCTGCCAACAAAACCTTGGTGTTATTGTATGTTGCTTGCACGAAGAGGATACCTGTAGACATTTTGTGTCTAGGCACCTTTGGAGCCGCGGCCTTTGTATCCTTGATTTCTGCGTTTTCGTTTTTAACTGTTTTTGTATCTGTAGACATTTTTGACCAATTAGTTTTACCCTCCTAAATTTTTTAACTGTTTAATATTTTTCTTAAAATTATATTCGTCTCTGTGAAGTTAACTTTTATCATCTAATTTTCTTTGTTAAGAAAATTTTGGCGGGTTAACTACTTCTTCTCAACCTTCTTTCTTCCCGAACCCATCGTCTTTCTTGTGTTTCCTCTTCTTGTTCTGGAGTTGGTCTTCGTTCTCTGTCCCCTTGATGGCAAGCTCTTCATGTGTCTGAGGCCTCTGTAGCATTTTATATCCTTGAGTCTCTTGATATTTCCGGCCACCTCTCTTTTTAATTCTCCCTCGATTGTCCTGCTTTCAACTTCTTTTCTGAGAGCATTCTCTTTCTCTTCGGAAAGATCTCCCGGTCTAGCGCCCCTATCTATTCCTAGCTTGTCTAAAATTGACTGAGCAATCGGTCTGCCTATTCCATAAAGCGTAGTTAGACCAACCTCCAATCTTTTATTATCTGGTATTGTTAAACCTGAGATTCTCATGAAAAGTTTTTATAATTCTTAATTAAAATTAACCCTGTCGCTGTTTATGCTTTGCAATTTCGCAAATAACATAAACACGGCCCTTTCTTCTGACCGATTTACACTTCGCACACATTTTTTTTGTTGAGGATCTTATTTTCATCGTTTACATTCTTCTTACTATTCTCCCTCTCTCTCCGTGTGAATCCAACTGGACTCTTACTTTATCGCCGATCAATATTTTTATCCTATTGATCCGCATTTTTCCGGAAAGATACGTGAGTATTACCTTATCGTTGCCAATATCAACTCGAAACATTGTATTAGGCAAAGACTCCACGACTACGCCCTCGACCTCCGCTCCCGTCGATGAGCTGTTTGTAACTTTTATATCCATTTTTTAACGTCAGAGTATGATAGCAGAAAAGAGCCCAATAAGTCAACCCCATAGTAGATTTTGGCGATGGCCGATGGCCGCGCTATGTGCGTTGCTAAAATTAACTACGGGGTCAACCCCCTTATCTACCGCCAATAAATCCTTATTTTACTTGATAATACTTAATTGCCTCGTTATGGTGTGGGGGCTTGTCCCGCAACCATCTTTCAAAATTAGTCTTCTATTAACTCGACCGTTATCCTGCCCACCTCATCAGGGAAACTCCCGGACCAAGACGGGTTAAATATTGTTTCAGCTTTTTCTATCGTCGGATATTTTTTAAAAATGTCCTGATAATTCTCTTTTTTGATGCCCAATAGGTCTTTCTTGAAATTATCTACGTCCAAGTTCCAGGTGACCTTTGCGTCTCCGTTCAATTTGAAAGTAAACATTTTACTTGAATCCGGAGAAACACCCTCCTTGACCAAAATCTTAAACTCAAGGGCGGGAAGTTCATTCGAATGAACATCATAATTATTTAAGGAAGGAAGTTTTTTCTTTGTCATTGCGGTAGCAAGCTCTTTCATATCGAACATAAACGCGCCGGCGGACCCCTTCATTTTGAGATACACCTTGTCCCCCTCCCATTCTGAGCCAAGTTGTTTTATGTTATCTTCAAAATCAACGAACATCGCATCCTCGTAAACAATATATCCGGCCGGAACTTCCGACGCGATTTTTTCTCTCAATTTCTTCGTCAAAGAATCTTCAAGCTTCTTTTTTGTGAGAGCAACATCTGTCGGAGACACTATTTTCATCTCACCGACATAACCGCCGGACATATCCCCCTTGCCCCTACCGTATACGCTTGTGTATCTTGGACTGCCCTTAAGACCCGGCAAGGTATAATCTGATGCCTTTATATTGTATTCCTTACCCGCCTCGGCGGCATAAACCGTAACTGTTAGCGACCCCGGCACCAACTTGCCGGAAACCGTCTGCTTGCCCGGGATTGTAACCGCCTTGTCTATTTTGAATATTTTGCCGTCAGAAGATTCAAACCTTGTGCCCGCTACCAACTTTTGGGAGGCGGTGCTGTAATTATTGTAAACAACTATTTCACCGCTCGCTTTTTGTGATACGGCCTTTGATTCAGTGGCGGCTATCGGGAGAGAATCATTCTCCTCCACTTTCATGGTCTTGAAAACAACGCCGTCTTTCACCGCGTCTTTAACAGAAACAGCAACGAAAGCGTCATCCATAGAAACGTTTTCTGAGATTGGGGTTACCTTAACGACCACGCTTGAATAAGCCGACGAGAACCAAATAAACGCGAGCAAGAGGGCTGTTGAAACGGAGATGATGGTCTTTGTGCTTGTAGCACTAAAAAATCTTTTCCCCGATTTCTTGTCTAGAGAAAAACTCACGGGGGTTCGCCGTCTGGGCACCTCTTCATAAAGATCCTTATGCACAGGACGCTCCGCCCTACTGCCCGCTCCGGAAATAAAATCTTTGAATGGTTGTTTTCTCATTGGATTTTAAAAATTAATAATTTTTACACTACAAAATATACCTCTTCTCTTCTCCCCAACGATGCGCAATATTCTGCCGGTAAAACTTGTCTATAAAAATCGCATCAACAAGCAAGTGAAGCTCGTCCGGGCAGCTGCTGATATTCTTACAAAGTTCGGCGAATAAATTTGGCTCAAGACACTCAACCCGCGGCGAGCGGCTTGTCACCAGCAATCCCGAAACCTCCGCCTTTTGAATAAAATTAATAAAAACATCTTTACACGTCTCTTCGGTGGCGATATAAAAAATATCCGGCAAAAGACGATGGAATGATATTTTTCTTAAGGTTTCATAAAAATGGTCGGTCCACAAGACCATAGCCCTGTCTATCGCATCCACCATTTTTACGGACAGGTCTTTCTCGGCAGATCCGGACAAATATAATTTTAGATAAGAAAGTGCTTGCTCGTTAGAAAGATTGAATCTATCCATTATAACCCTCGTGAGCATGCTCATACCAACAGGGAAAGATGCGATATCCTCCACTTCGCCGTCCCTTATTACTGAAACTTCCGATATTTCATCCTCTATGTTTACGACGACAAAACTAGGTCTTTCCGGGGCTATTTTTCTTACAATATCCGACAGCGCAAAAGTAAAAGAATGAAAATCTATTTTGTTGGTATGCAAATTCTTAAAAATATTTTTTTTAAGACTATCCAACAACTCACCCGGAGCCATGCTCACAAAAACCGAAATCTCTATTTCAGATGCGTTCTTTTTTATTGGTGAGCTAGTTTCATACCCGTTCAATTTAATTTGAGTTATCTTGTGTTCCATCATAACGTTGGGGGAATCAGATGCATTTGTATTTAACAGATGCTTTTGTTGAAACTCTTTTGAATCTTGAAGTATCAAAGAGTGAAGAACTTCTTCGGAAATAGTAACGGGTTTGTCATATTTACTCTTAATTATTCTAACCTGAGAAGCGTGGAGGTGAGGACCAAGTATACAAAATACTTTTGACGGTATCTTAAAACCGGAATCCCTTATCGCCAGAGCGACGAACGCTACGGCCTGAGAGATTGAGGCGAGTAAGCGCTTATTATTGAAACTTCTTTGGAAGGGTATTTCTTTTCTAACACTAAAAACTTTTATCGGAGCACCCCCGCCCTCTTTGTTCACGGTCAATATCATCCCCCCGACAGATCCGTCGCGTATATCCAACACAACAACGTCCTCCTTTTTTATAAAAACAAAAGGGTTTATCACTTCTAAATTATAACATTCTTTTGCCGCAAGTTCTCCAGCCCGCTTGTGGAAAAGAAAAAGGGCAGACCGTAGTCCGCCCAAAACAATTATTCTTTAACGCAAGAGACCGTGCCGCGGTCCGAATACTTATTATCGGGGCTCTCCGCATCAACGCGGATCTTGTCGCCCTTTATATAAACCACCGGGGTCTTCCCATTGCAACGAGAGCCGGCAAACCACATGCCGTTTCTCGCGGCATTGCCCCCGAGAAAGAACATAAAGGTGCCCTCAATGGCATTAAGAGGTCTGCGCCCGAGTGAAGCGAGTTTTTTGGCGGCTTCCTTGGGTGTCAGCCCGAGCATATCGCCGCCGGAAGAAACATCAAACACATAATATGGTCCGGAATGAGAGTTGCTCTCCCCTAAAAGCGGATAAAATTGCTTAAAGTTAACAATGTCCAACTTTCTATCAGTTTCCTTCAGCTTGGGCCTACCGCATCTGCCCGTGAGACCATAACCGACGCTAATTGCGGGCACAAAAGGAATATTTCCCGGCGCTATGTCCATCTTGGCCGCCTTAACGGTAACCGAAGTTCTCTGGACCATAAGATCACCGAGAAACTCATCGCCAAAACCTCGTGCACGAAGCTCAGCGATCTGATTATCAAAAATCTTTTCCATCCTCGGAACGTTGTCCATGAAATTAGCAACGTGGATTGTTTCGATGCCAAAAACAAGTGCAGGGGAAAATGAAATAATGAGCGCGGAAATAAATAATGTCTGAACAAGAATACTATTTTTTCTCACAAAAATTCCTCCCCTTCCGTGTATTTTTTTGCGTTAAAAATATCAAAGAACCTAAAGACCTATCTTTAGGTTATCTTATTACCGGAAAAAAATCTACTCCAGGACGGCCTTTATCCTTCTTACGCCGGCCGCAACAGCCTCTTCTTTGGCAATCTTAAAGTGGTCCAATTCGCTCGTGTTCTTTACGTGAGGACCTCCGCAGATCTCTTTGCTAAAATAATTATTTTTTTCGCCGATGGTATATACGGTCACGACATCCGGATATTTTTCACCGAAGATGCCCGTCGCTCCTTCTTCGCGAGCCTTATCCAAAGGCATCTCTTCCACACTTACAGGGAGCGCTTCCTTTATCTTCTGATTTACCAGGTCTTCTACTTTCTTTTTTTCTTCATCGGTCACTTTAGCGGGATTTGGGAAATCAAAACGAAGTCGCTCTACTGTTATATTGCTCCCCTTCTGATACACATGTTCTCCCAAAACTTTTTTGAGCGCCGCATTCAAAAGGTGTGTAGCGGTATGATACTTTGTCTCAATTTCAGAAAGCCCGCCTAGTCCCCCTTTGAACTTCTTCTCTGAGCCGGCGCGCGACAATTCCTGATGTTTTCTAAACTCTTCCTCAAAACCTTTTTTATCAACTTTTACCCCTTTCTCTTTAGCTAATTCAGCTGTTATCTCAAACGGAAATCCGTGTGAAGAAAATAGCACGAACGCATCAGCACCGGAGATATCCTTCTTGCTTATTTTTTCGAACATCTTCATACCCGAAGCCAGAGTCTCCCTAAATCTTGTCTCCTCTTTCTGTATCTCGGAAGCGATTGCAATCAGGTTTGTATTTATATTGTCATAAACCCCCTTATATTTTTCGGCAACAAGCGAAGCAAAAGTAGCCAAAGCCCCCTCTTTCATTCCGAGCTTGTCTGCGTGTCTCACTGCGCGCCTCAAAAATCTTCGCAAAATATATCCCCTCTCAGAGTTTGACGGAACAACGCCGTCTGCAATCATCATAACCGAAGAACGAACATGGTCCGCCACAATTCTCATAGAAACCTTGTCGGCTCCTTCATAATTTTTGCAGGAAACAATCTTAATGGCCTGAATAATGTCAAAAATAAGATCTATCTCAAAAATATCAGGATTATCATTAGAAGCGGCAACAATTCTTTCAAGTCCGCCTCCAAAATCAACGTTTATCTGTGGAAGTTTTTTAAATGAGCCGCCCGCCTGTCCGGTAGGCGGGTCATCCTGTTTTTGGAATTCCATAAAGACGGAATTTCCTATTTCCATGAAGCGACCACAATCACAATTTGGATGACAATACTTTCCAAATTTTGGATTGTGCTCTATGTGTATAAATTCATAAAATATCTCAGAATCAGGGCCGCCGGGCTCACCCACAGGCATATTCATTGGAACGCCGGACCTACTCCACCAGTTCTTTTTGGCTCCATAATAGAAAATTCTTCCTCCTTGCATGCCGAGCTCACCGCCCCTCTCCTCGGTAATAAGCTCAACGTCTTTAGCATCTATTCCTTTTTTCTTAAAAAGCTCCTTCCATATCTTGACCGACTCCTCGTCTCTCTCGACTCCGGCGTCTTTGTCTCCGGCAAATACGGTCACATATAGTTTGTTCGGGTCTATTCCAACCTCATCCGTCAAAAACTCAAATACCCACGGCAGTTGTTCCTTTTTGAAATAATCTCCAAGAGACCAATTCCCCAACATTTCAAAAAAAGTTGTGTGTCTGTTGTCCCCAACATCGTCTATGTCTTCGGCCCTGAATGATTTTTGAGAGTTTGCGAGCCGAACACCCATCGGATGTTTCTCTCCGAGAAGATAAGGCACTAGAGGCTGCATTCCTGAACTCGTAAAAAGCGTTGTCGGGTCATTTTCAGGCACCAAAGAAGCCGACGCGATAATCGCATGTTCCTTTTTTCTATAAAACTCTAAAAATTTTGCCCGAACTTCTTTTGATGTCATAAAATTAAATTTAACGCACTACGGGGTGGACCTAGGCGGAATCGAACCGCCGCCTGTACAATGCGAATGTACCGTTTTACCACTAAACTATAGGCCCGTAGACCGACAATACACTTTACTATTTATTTACCACCGTCGCAAGAGAAAAAATACCTTATTTTTTGACCCCGTAGTGAATTTTGGCAACGGGCCATTGAAAATGGCCCACGCGCCATAGCGCATTGCCAAAATCTACTACAGGGTTGACGCCTACGACAATTATAGTATCTGGTATTGTTGCGCTTTGCTGCTTCTTATTGCGTGATACAATTATATTGAGGTTATTGTCCCTTGAAAAATCTATAAGAAAGGAGGAAGTTTACCATGAAGAAGATTCCCCTCATTGCCCAAATTGTTCCGTTTCTTCTCGTTCCTATTATTTGCACTCTGATTCTCATGTTCACTTTTTGCGCCCACATGACCGGTGACCAGATTTTTGGCTTTGCCAACAATGGCGCCTGGGTCTACGGGCGTTGTCATAATTCCGTTGGCCAAGTTTTTGCGGTTCACACGATTCGCTTCAAAAACCCGGTCGTTCAAGCCGTTATGCAAATATTTTTAGGGGTCCCGCAAGTGACCATCTACGGGTCCGGTTTCTACTTCGACAAAGACTACCCCTATGCGGCCACTAATAGCCACGTCGTCGCCGCTCCCAAAATGGAATCGGAGACTTTCGCAAGAATAATGACGGGTATGCGGAAGGGCTACCGCGTCTATACCGACAATAGCTGCACAAAAGCGGTTGTTGGCGGCCAAATTATTGAAGTGGAGAAGGACGCCACACAGATCCCTATTCCCAAAGTCGAAGGCGACTCGGAATATGATATCGTCTCGGAATATTTTTTTATTATGGGCGACCATAAAAAATATCCTTGCAGTGTGATATCTAATTTCCCCGATAAAGATATGGCCATTCTCAAGGTCCTGACTGACCACTGGCTCCCCCTCCCGATTGCAAATCCCGACGAAGCTAGGGTCGGCGAACAAGTCTACGCGATCGGTTCTCCGCTCGCCGTCCTCTTCAATTCTTTCTCTGACGGTGTCATCAGCGGGAAAGACCGGGACATTTCCGCACTCACCAGCCCTCTTAGATATTCCGCTTCCGGTTTCAACACGTGGATCCAGATTACCGCCCACGTTAACCCCGGTAATTCCGGCGGACCGCTCGTTAATCGGAGAGGCGAAGTCATCGGAATTAATACCCTTAGCTACAATTATCTGACGAGCATTAGCGGCATATATATGGCCAACCGCATCGACCTTCTCAAGGTCCCTGAATTTTGGCTTAAGAAGGCCCCCGAAGAAAAGAAATAGAGTAAAAACTTCATCCTTGTGCCCCACAACACGCTTGTGGGGCTTTTTTATTTACAGCCTTGTTAAAGAAACAGGGCATGCTACTATAAATAAGGGCGCGTTGTCCTTTTACAAAATAATACTAAAGAAGGAGGAATTTTTGTGAAAAGAAAAGATGTTATTTTGTTTTTGATTATTTGGCTTATTGCTACTTGTCTCCTTACGGCTGTCGTTATTCGCGATTCTTCCGTGACCTCGCCTTACAACAAGCATGAGCTTACTCGCAGAGAGATCTATCTGGAATGCAAAAAGTCGGTGGGGCTTCTCGACGTTACTCATCGCGCTTATTTTGGCGACCCGAGGGCGCAAATATTTTTTGCTCTTTTCCCGGTCGATTTAGACTATGGTGGAAGCGGAACCGCTTGGTTCTTTGACAAAGACCGACCCTATATCCTCACGAACGCGCACGTTGTAAATTGCCCGAACCCGATAGCATTATTTTTGTCCGTCTGGAGTAAGTTGCCCGAGACACATAAAAATTTTCTGAAAAAACTCGGGACCATCAAGATGGCCGTAGAAAGCACTTATGTCTTCATTGACCACGACGGCAAGAAATATTCATGCAAGATCATCGCCAACCTCGACAAGCTGAACAATGTCGATTTGGCCGTTCTCTCCGTGGATATTAAGAAATGGAAGCCGCTCCCCATAGGAAATCCGGACAGTATTAAGGTCTGTGATGTCGTCTATGTGATGGGGTCGCCTCTGGGCTATGTTAATACTTTTAATATGGGCTACGTCTCTGCAATCAATCGAAAGATCGGCTACAAAAGTAAGAAGGCACGTTGGACTCTTCATGACGCGCACATCAACCCCGGAAATTCCGGCGGACCGATGCTGAATAAATACTGCGAGGTTGTCGGAGTTAATACACTGGTCCCGACCGGCACCAGCGGCATGTCTCACGCCTTGAACATCGACATTCTTCCTCCTCTCTATTTCCTGGTTCGGGACAGAACCGACGAGAAATATTTTTGCAGGCCTCCCGAAAACAAGAAATAGAACCATTCACACCCTCCACGAGATTTTCGTGGAGTTTTTTTACCCCGTAGGAAGTTTTTAGAAAAAACAAAAAACTACCTTATGAGTAGCCGTAGGCGCTTCCGAGAAATATCGTCCAAAATTCATATAAAAACCTATTTGAACTTTCCTACTGGGGTCATATTATTTTGCGAATTTTTTTGTGATAAGACACAGCAAATCTGTGCGCTTCACTATTGGCGATAAGAATTTCTCTTTCATATTTACCGTAAATTTCGCGCTTGCCCAGTATTTTCTTTGGACGATGATATTCATCTTTTGTAACAGCAACCACGGGTATATTGAGTCTCAGGCCCTCTAGTATCCTTTCTGCGGCATTCTTTTGGGCAACCGCCCCATCTACCACTATAAGATCCGGAAGCCTCCACTCTTCGTGGAAAAAGCGCCTATCCAGTATCTGTTTAAGATCGTTTGTGTCTCCAGCCAATTTTGTAGGGTCTTTTATTTTAAATTTTCTATAATCAGAGCGTTTAATTTCTCCATTTTCCAAGACGGTCATTACTCCAATCCTGTTTATACCACCCATATGAGAAACATCGTAAGCCTCTATTCTGAAAACATCTCTATTGGTTGATTCGTCTCCGAGCCCCTCCTTGTTTTTTATTAAAGCAACGTCTTCTATGTGCTTAAGGCCAAATATTTGCTTTTTAATCTCGTTCGCTTTTTCAAATTCGTGGACATTGGCGTATGAGTGCATCATTCTTTCGAGGGAATTAAGAATTTTTGTCTTCTTGCCCTCAAAAAATAATTTTATGTTCTTAATATTTCTCGCATAATCTGCTTTAGTCACCCGGCCCTCGCAAACACCCGGACACAAACCTATTTGTGCTTCAAAACAAGCCTTACCTAGTCCAGGCAGGCCTGCCTGCGCAGGCAGGCATTTCTCTCTAAATGGAAATATTTTTCTTATTATTTTTATTGCCTCTTTCAATTCTCCTCCGTGCGGAAACGGGCCGAATATTTCAGAAAAATTTTTTCTATCTTCGGCGAACAGATCTCTGCCCCTCATGGTCTTAATACGCGGATAGTCTTCAGAGGTGACCACGACATAAAAATAACTCTTATCATCCTTCTCGCGAATGTTGTATTTAGGCTGATGCTTTTTTATGAGCGTAGATTCTAAAATAAGCGCCTCGAGCACAGAATCAGTTTTTTTAACCGAAATGCCGTCAGCTTGCTCTACCATGTTTACAATAGCCTGTCCCCTGGTTTCTATAACCCCACGCGAAAAATAGCTCCTAACGCGGTCGCGCAAAGAGGTCGCTTTTCCTATATATATGATGCTTCTCCCCTTTTTAAACATATAAACACCGGGAGAATCAGGCAGTTTGATAGCTAATTTTTCCATTTGACTTTATTTATCCATTATGCTATAATTGAAAGAGAAAGTAAACCCTCCAAAATTTTATACCATAAAGATATATAGACACTGAACCATCTGGAAAGGTAAATAAAACGACCCAAATATATCTCTAGTACTAAAAAATTTAGGCGGGTAAAGGTTCCTAAACAATCAGTAAGTTAAGAAAGGGGTACCAAAAATGCAGAAATTCACGATTACCGTCCTCCTCGTCTCGATCCTCACCTTCTGCCTCGCCACGCCGGTCTACGCCGGAGGATTCTTCAACAGGAAAACGTTCCAGACCATCGGCCTCGCCGTCGTCGTCGAGCGCATCGCGGAATCCGAACAGAACCGCAATCGTCGCCACGACGTGGCGAACCGCAACTCGAACGACCTGAAGCGGAACCGCGCCGAGATCGAGATGAAGAAGGAACGCGACCAGTATGCAAGGGACAAGCAGATGGCGGACCTTCGCTTCAAGCAGGAGCTCGAGCGGGAACGCGAACTGCAGAAGGAAGAACGACTCCACCCTGCGAGCCGCTACGGCGACGAGGGGTGCGAACTCGACGACGAATTCGGTGTCATCATCCTGTGCGATCCCAAAGGTCGCTACAAGGTGGACGAATACGACGAAATCTTCACCTCCGCGAAAGCAGTCAAGCAATATGTGAAGAGCCTCTTCCCCGACAGGAAGGTCGCCATGTTCTGGCAAAAGGTGGCCGACCTGGAGACCCCCCTCAACACTTACTAGATTACGAAGCCCCGGGGCGATACTGAAAAGTATCGCCCCTTTTTAATTGCCAAAACCCCGCCCGGAGCTTTCCCACAACTACCCCGTTTATGTACT
>JAKLHJ010000010.1 GCA_022710205.1 Patescibacteria group bacterium
AACCTTTCGCCCAGTCACAACGGCCTCATGCAGCAACCCCAGGTCTTTACCGAACTCAGACGCACCACGGTCTCCCATGACACACCCTTCTTTCTCTCGACGTTCGTCGAGGTCTGGGCATCCCCTTTTATGGAAATGCACTGCGGTGAATTAATATATGAAGAACAAATTTATCTCGCCAAAATATACCACCGATACAGTTTGCAGTCAACCAGAAAAGTTCGCTTGAACAGCGAACTTTTTAGACTTTATAACATTATAACTTTCAACTTTATAACTAATTTTAGATTACATAACTCTTTTAATATTCGGATCTTTCGGTTGTGCTGCCTGGCCTCCACCTGACGCCCAATATTCGCTAGTCCTATACACACGTGTTTCCTCAAATTCTTTATCTTTTTTGATAAGTTCTATGAGCTTCTCTACGAGCGCCTTGGGATTGCTGTCAAAAACAACTTTTGGATTGTGAGTCTGTCTGTGGCTTCTTTCTATTATTAACTTGAGCGTTTCGTCTGTATCCCACTCCCCCTCCAGAATACCGATAGGCTTCTGGTCTTCGAACGCCACCGTAAACTCATGGATCGTTCCGATTCTGCCGGGACCGATAATAATAGCATCCGATGTCCTAGTCATGAGCATATCTCGCCCGACATATCCGAATCCGGTGTAGATGATAAGGTCCATAAATTCAAGAGGCAGATTGTATAGAGAAACATGCTCTCTTGGACCGGATGCAGGTGAAAGACCGACAGAAATACCGCCGGCCTCCTTGGCACCTCTCGCAGACCATATCGGCACACCGGTAGTTGCACCCGTTATACATATGGCGCCCTGTCTCACTATCTCTCTCCCGAGCTCCTTACAGGCCTCAAAAGCATTTGTGTTGGCCAAATGTTCTGTCGCGGCCGAACCGGAAACAGCTATCTTGGGTTTTAGGTTGGCGTGCTTATCTACACCGAAAGGGTTATCCGCCAATGCTTTTGTTTCGTCCATAAATTATTTATTTATTATTAATTATTTATCAATTATGAGGTGCGCGTATTTGGAGGCAGAACAAGGAAAAAATTGAGGCTTACGACAATATGTATAAATATACTTTGAGGAGTAAACGAATTTTTTGACGCAGTTATGCACCAAATACGCGCACCTCTAATTAACTTAATAAATGGAACTCTCTGTATGCAGGGGCTACGGCATCTATGGCCAAATTGTCTCTTATCCTTTGGACCAAGAAAAGAGATGATTTTGGTTCCCCTAGGACAACGAAAACTTTTTTAAGCTTATCAGAAGTCGCATTAACGAAATTTAATAGGTCGTCCGAACCCTTGTGCGCAGAATAGCCCGACAAGGTAACAACTCTGGCATTTACATTAACCGTGTCTCCCATTATTTTCACAGTCCTAGCCCCCTCCTGAAGGATTCTGCCGAGAGTTCTGGTGGACTGATAACCGGTCAAAAGAAGAGTGCTCCTAGGGTCTCCCAGATAATTCTTTTCGTGGTGCAGTATTCTTCCTCCTGTCGACATACCGGACCCCGCTATGATGATTTTCGGGTGATGATAATCTTTAATAGACACAGACTCCTCCGTTGCAAGCGTTTGAACTAATTGCGGAAAGGAAAAAATCTCTCCATTTTTAGTTTTAGAAAAAATTTTTTGAGCCTCAGGATTTAAATAATCGACATACTTTCTATAAATATCCGTAACCTTAATAGCGAGCGGCGAATCCAGATAAACTCTTACCAATGGTATCCTGCCCTGAATCATCATTTCTTTAATTTCAAACAATATTTCCTGTGTTTTCTCGATAGAAAATGCGGGCAACATAAGCGTTCCTCCGGAATTCATCGTATCTTCTATTATATCTTCCAACGCCTCCTTACTCTCTTTGTGAGACGCATGGTTCCTGTCTCCGTAAACACTTTCCAAAATTAAGTAGTCAACATCTGTAACCATCTCGGTATCGTTGAGAAGAGGGGATGGGCTATTGCCCAGATCTCCCGTATAAAGTATTTTTTTTCCGGCATGAAATATCTCGAACATCGCGGAACCGATTATGTGCCCAGAATCTCTAAAAGTAATGGTTAGGTCGTCTTTTAATTTTATCCCCTGTCTGTAAGGAATCGTTTCCCAAAGCTTCATGGCGTTTTCAACCTCTTCTTCGGTATACAAAGCCGGCTTATCTTCCGCCTTGGCCTCTTTTCGCAAAACCCCCAAGCTGTCTATGAGCAATGCCTCTGTAATATCTTTTGTCGGCGGAGTCGAAAATATTTTTCCGCGGAACCCCTCCCTCACCAACCTCGGAATAAGACCGACATGGTCTAAGTGCGCGTGAGAGACAAAGAGATAATTTATCTCCTCAGGATTATACGGAAAAGGACTTCTGTTCGTTCTATCTTCAATCGTCTCCCCCTGCATAACGCCGCAATCAAGAAGTATCTTTAAACCCTGCACCTCTATAAGAAAATTAGCACCCGTAACCGTGCCGGCCCCACCATAAAAATTAAATTTTAATTTATCGTTCATCTAAAAATATGAAAACACCTATATATTATATCCTAAAAACAAAAGACCACACAGCAAAAGGTGTGGATAGAAAATAATCTCTCGAAATTGGGTTCACCCTGTTGGGTAAAAATTTCTTTTTCTCAAAGAAATTTTAAATTTTATAAATAAAATTTTACCCAACAGGGTAAAAAGAAAAGACCCATCGGAGACAGGTCTTTTCACGGCGGTTGATATGCCAATCCTAGAAGAATCCAGGTGGGTGCCATCGATGTTGCACCACGGTGTAACAAAAGAAACGGCTCCCGTGCTTATATAAATAGCTAGTTGGCATATCAAGCTGCCTATTTAATTATATCAAGAAAAAAATTCTGCAAAAACATAAAAAGTGGATAACCCCGTAGCAGAGCAAAGCTCACTACAGGGCAGGCCCCGATAGGAAAGTTCGAATTACTAACGTGGATTTTTTGACAACGCCTCTCGGAATTCGCCTACGGCTCCATCTGCCTTAACTTAAACTTATCAGAGAAACTTCCTACGGGGCGGGCCCCGATAGTAAAGCGGAGCTTACTACAGGGCAGGAACCGGATATCACTCTTATTAAGATTGGCCAATATACTGGATTGCCACGCTCCGCTCGCAATGACGCTAAAACAAAACCATTTGGACGTGGAACGCCCAAATGGTTTTAATTCGCCTGCCTGCCCTGCGTGCGCAGACAGGTAATTCTTAATTCCTAATTCACAATTCTAAAAATTTATATTTTGGATGCAGAACGAGGAGAAGACGAGCATTGCGACGAAGCTGTATGTAGATATACTGCGAGGAGCAAGCGGAGTCTTCGACAAAGTTATGCACCAAAAGAGAAATTTTAATTATTCTCCCCTGTCTTCTGGTCCGTATACAAAGGTATAGTCAGCCCTATTATAATCGAACAATTCGTCCTTCTTAAAAAATCTTTTTACTTCCGCCTCTCCCGCTTCCACGCTATCTGAGGCATGCACGACGTTCTGATTGCTCATTGCAAAATCGCCTCTTATGCTACCGGCGTCTGCCTTGTAGCCCATTGTTGGGCCGACAATCAATCTGACTGCCTCAACGGCCCTATATCCCGACAACGCCATTACAACGACCGGAGCAGATTGCATAAACTTTTTTAATGAATGAAAGAAAGGCTTATCTTTGTGATGAGAATAATGCTCTTCCACCAAAACATCGGCCAGCTCTATCATTTTAAGACCTATAATCCTAAGTCCCTTCCTCTCAAATCTTGCGATTATCTCCCCCATTAAGCCTCTGACAACACAATCGGGCTTCATTATTATAAGCGTCTTCTCTTCTGGATTCTTTGCCATGGATATTCAATTATTAATTAAAAATTACTAATTACTAATTTCTTTTTGTCATTGCGAGCGAAGCGAAGCAATCTAGAGTATAAGATATTCCCCGGGTTGCCTGCCTGCGCAAGCAGGCTTCGCTTCGCTCGCAACGACGCGCTGTCAACTAAAGCGGCGACGGCGTAAGAACCTCCGCCCCATTCTTTGTTACTAATATTGTTTTTTCAAAATGAGCGCTTCTTGAGGCATCCTCGGTCTTTACCGTCCATTCATCCTCGGCTTCATAAATAGCGTCGCCGCCCTCATTCACCATCGGCTCTATCGCAATAACCATCCCCTCTTTCAGAGTTAGGCCGGAATTTTTCTTTCCATAATTCGGAACGTATGGAGGCTCGTGTATGGCATACCCGACGCCATGACCGGCAAGCTCCCTTACTATTCCAAATTTATATTGTTTAACAAATTTCTCAATTGCATACCCGATATTCCCTATCTTGGCGCCGTCTTTCACTTCTTTGATTCCAATCTCTAGGGATTTTTTTGTAACGTCTATAAGTTTCTTGGCGGCGCTGTCTATCATTCCCACCGGTACAGTTATGGCCATATCTGTGAAGAGGCCCTTATGCTCCAAACCAATATCCAAACTCACCAAATCCCCCTCAGAAAGGGCCTGATTTGCGGGAATCCCGTGAACTACCTCGTCATTCAAAGACACACAAAGGGCCGCAGGAAAGGCTGTTTTGGCCCCATAGGGCCTATACCCTTTGAAAGCCGGCTTATCTCCGCCTTCTATTATTAGTCTCTCTGCGATGTCGTTGAGCTCGGTCTGCTTAACACCGGGGCGCACCGCTTTCGCAATCTCACCCAATATGTAAGAGAGGCGTTTCCCGCCTTCTCTCAAGATCTTTATATCTTCCGGCTTTTTAATTGTTATTTTTGATTCTCCCATATTTTTTCCAATCTGCTCATTATGTCCTTAAATATCGTAGGTATATTAGGCTCCCCATCTATCTGCAAGAAAATATAGTCAGGATTATTTCTATAATAATCTATAACCGGAGCAACCTCCGCATCATAAAACTTCAGTCTCTCGCGTATCGCCTCCTCTGTATCGTCATCTCTCTTTCTCAAAAGCTATCTTTTTACGGCGCTGTCGTAAGAAAGATCTATAAATACGACGACAACTTTTTCTCTCTTGTAAAATTTAAATGCGCCGTCCAGAAGTATCGCTTCCTGCAACTTCCTAGGCATACCATCTGTAATAACGTGCTCGTTTCCTTTAAAATTATCAGCAAAAAATTTACCCCACATTGCGACCGGCAAAAATTCTTCCACCAAGAGCCCATGTTCCAAAACGTGACGGATGAGCTCACCCGTATAAGTATTTTCTTTCGCGAGCGCTCGCAAAAAATTACCGGTTATTATATGAAAAATCCCGCTATTTTCAGTATTATTTTTCTTTAAATAATCCTCCAGTAAGTCCGCCTGCGTCCCCTTTCCGCAACCTGATCTGCCTATAAAAATAAAGGTTTGGTTTTTCCTCATGCGGTTATTCTAGCACAAAATATTAAAAACGAAACCGCCGAGGAGCGAGGCTTCCCGGCGGTTTTCCATAATTCTTAATTCCTAATTCGTAATTCCCAATTCCTTTTTAGTATTCTCTCATTGAGATCTGAGCATCAATCTGTCTTACGAGTTCAAGCACAACAGATACCACGATCAGAAGCGCCGTGCCTCCTATGGCGAGTGACGAATCACCTGTGACCGCCCTCATAATAAGCGGCAGAATAGCTATGAACCCCAAGAATAACGAACCGACAAGAGTAAGCCTTACTAATACGGAATTCAAATAATCTGTAGTAGATACGCCCGGCCTAATCCCAGGAATAAATGCTCCGCTCTTCTGTAGGTTTGAAGATATAGAATCAGGATCAAAAGTAACTGCTGTATAGAAGTAGGTAAAAAGAACAACAAGCAAAAAGTATGCCGAACCGTAAATAAGCTGGTTATTCAAAAGAGCAGACAAGAAATCAGAAATAGTTGTAAGTGTCGGAATGTTTAATCCCGATAAAAACTTCACGAACATCTGCGGGAACAAGAGGAAAGAAAGAGCAAAAATAATAGGAATAACTCCGGCCTGATTAACCCTCAAAGGAAGATAGGTGGATGTCCCCCCATAAACCTTATTGCCTCTTACTCTCTTTGCATATGTAACAGGGATTGGTCTTTCCGCCTCGCTAATCACAACAACACCTGCAACAATTACTATTGCGACAATCAAGAAACCTATATATGTAGGGAGCTGTGACAACTCAAACTTATAAGCGAGTTCACCGGCTGTGGTTGGAATTCTGGCCACGATACCCGAAAAAATTATGAGAGACAAACCATTCCCAATCCCGTACTCGGTGATAAGCTCACCAATCCACATAAGAAGAGTGGAACCGGCCGTTATAACCAAAGCCATAACCAACTTATCAAACAGGCTGGATCCAACCAAAAGAACCCCCTGATTACCCAATATAGTGAGGAAAGAGAGGCCCTGGAAAAATGCTAGAGGGACAGAAAGAAGTCTTGAGTACTGAGCGAACTTTATTCGCCCCGCAGAACCCGCCTCCTGGTACATCTCCTTCATTTTCGGGAAGATCATGGTCATAAGCTGCATTATGATCGAAGCGGTAATGTATGGGCCAACACCCAGCATAAAAATAGAGAGATTTGATAAACCTCCTCCGGAAAAGATATCCATCAATCCAAAAACCTGGCTTCCGGCAAAGAATTTTTCAAGAGCCAGTCTGTCTACACCGGGAACAGGGATAGTCGCTCCTAATCTGAATATCATAAGAGCAAACAGCACAAATAGCATTCTTGCTCTAAGATCATGATCTGCGAGAGCTAATTTTATTTTGTTCCAGATAGAAGACATATAAATAAGAATTATGAATAAAGAATCAAGAATTAAGGGACAAAAAACAAAACACGACGTGGGTTATTTTACAGAGCCACCGGCCTTTTCTATAAGTTCTTTCGCCTTCTTTGAAATTTCGCACCCGACAATGTTTAACTTTTTTGAAACATCGCCTGCGCCCAATATTTTTACGGCGGGAACTCTCCCCTTTTTTGTAGAAATAAGATTGTTTGATAGTAAGGATGAAAGATTTACGACATCGCCGTCCTTGAATACCTTAACAACGTCCTCCAGTTTTACTGTTGCAGGTCGAGGATTATTTACCGAGGCGAATCTGTAGCCTCTCAATTTAGGTATCTTCTTTATAAGATCTCTGAGTTCAGGTCTCAACTTTCTACCGGATCTGGCCAGCTGTCCTTTGGTGCCCTTTCCAGAAGTTGTCCCTCTCTTTCCCCCTCTTCCGACGATCTTTTTCGCCTTATTTGGGTGAGCTCTTTTTATTTGATGTATCTGCATATAATTGAATTAAGAATTTAGACTATAACAATTTAAGAGCCTTTACCGTGGCTTCGGCGTTGTTCAAAGGATTCTTTGTTCTTGAGTGGAACTTGCTGGATACGTCAGAGATGCCGGCCAATGTTAAAACGATTCTAGCGGAGCTTCCTGCGACCAATCCCTTTCCTGGAGCCGGCCTCAAAACGACTCTTGAGCTTGAAAACTTTGCGGCTGTTTCGTGAGGTATAGACATTTTCTTTGTTGTCTTTACCTTTACCATGTTCTTCTTTCCGTTTTTGATTGCCTTCTCGATAGCGGATGATGTATCTCCGGCCTTTCCTGTGCCTACTCCCACAGACCCCTTCTTGTCTCCGACAACCAAAGCGACAGCAAAGGTAAATCTCTTGCCTCCGGCGGTGATACGAGCCACTCTTCTAATATTTAATATTTTGTAGTCAACATCCGGCTTAACAAATCCCGGTCTGCCATCCGGCTTTTTGCCTGAGAACTTTTTGCCTCCGAATCCAGGCCTTCCTCCTCTGAAAGGTGTTCTAGCCGGTGCTCCGTTTGGTGCACCTCCTGTTACTGCCTGTGGTTTTGGGTTGCTGTTATTTTCCATAGTATTTTTTAAAACTCCAATCCATTAGCTCGAGCGTTCTCGGCTACGGCTCTTACTCTTCCTGTGTAAATGAAACCTCCCCTGTCGAAAACGACTTTCTTAATCTTCTTTTCTTTCGCTTTTTCGGCAACGAGTTTTCCTACCTCACCGGCTCTTGCGAGCTTTCCGCCCTTCTTTATATCCATGTCAGAAGCGGAAACCAATGTCTTTCTTGAGACATCGTCTATTATCTGAGCATAAGTGAATTTGTTTGATTTATACACAGAGAGTCTTGGCTTTTCAGCTGTTCCAAAAACTTTGGATCTGATCCTTTTTTGTCTTCTTGCTCTCTTTGTTTCTTTTGTATTTCCAGATTTCATCGTTTTATTTTAATTAGGAGACGGTTTTCTTACCTTGCTTAATCTTGATAACCTGTCCCTCATATTTGATACCCTTACCCTTATATGGCTCAGGCTTCTTTAGAGAAACGATCTTTTCTGCAAATTGTCCGAGCAATTCTTTGTCCGAGCTTGTTAGTGTGATAACGTTCTTTTCAACCGTGGCCTTGATGCCCTTTGGTAATTTTACTTCAACAGTATGAGAAAAGCCCAAGCTAAATGTAAGTTTCTCTCCGGCCAGCTGGACCTTAAAACCGATACCTTCAACTATCAAAACTTTCTTAAACCCTTTTGTAACTCCCGCGATCATGTTCTTTATATGAGCCATATATGTTCCCCAGAGCGATCTGAGGAAAATTGACTCTGCTGTAGGCGTGGAAGAAATCTCTCCGTTTGCTATCTCCAACTTTATTTCAGGCTTAAAATCTCTTACGAGCTCACCAAGCGGACCCTTTATTTTCACGACCTGTAAACCCTTTTCAAGGGCGATTGTCGCTGTGACTCCGGCCGGTATAGCTATTTTTTGTTTTCCTATTCTAGACATGTTTGTTTACCAAATCTTAAAAAGTGCTTCACCTCCAAGACCTTTCTCGACGGCAGCCTTTCCTGTGATTATCCCCGCCGTAGTAGAAAGAACCAAAATGCCCTTCCCGGACGTAGCGTGCCTGGCGCCATCCTTAATAGCCTGCGCTGTAACATAAATCCTTCTAGATGGTTTGGAAACCCTCTCAGTGCCGCTTATCCTCGCTTTCTTAATACCAACAGCACCGTTGGTAGAAGCGACACGCACGAGATCCATCTTGATTTGTCTTGCACTGGCAATCTTGTCATTACCGGAACTCTCAACTGCACTCAAATAACCTTCAGCTTTAAGAAGGTTGGCGATTTCTAGTTTAATTTTTGAAAATGGAACAGAAACAGAATCCTTGCCGGATACGGCAGCATTCTTGATTCTTGTTATCATATCTGCTATTGGGTCTCCTACCATGATGATTTTCTTATTCCCGGAATTTTGCCGTCATTGGCATATTCCCTAAAACAAATACGACAAAGACCGAAGTCTCTCATAAAACCTCTTTTTCTACCGCATCTAAAGCATCGCGAGACTTTCCTAGTACTGAACTTAGGAGTTTTCGCGGCTCTTGCTATTACTGATTTCTTTGCCATAAATGACTAATAAATTACTCAAACAAGCTTAAAAACTATTAAAAAACACCCTTTTGAAACTGGGGTCTATACTACCAAGAAGCATATTTAATGTCAAACCCCATAGTGAAATTTCGGCTCATTAAATATATTGAGGCACTTAAAACGCGCTAAAGTCAAATAACGCGTTATGGTTCAATAGCTTGGAAACACCCGACATGATAGAACATTAACAATAACAGCTAATAAATTAAGAATATGTACTCAATTAGCCCCTATCTACCCAAATTAAGAAGAGATGCAGCATATATGGCAGAAAGAGTCGGTGTGAGGGCCGCGGCGAGGTATTACGGCATTCCACCTGGCACCGTCTGTAAATGGAAAAAGAAAAGACGGATACACGGACACCATCCGATACCCACCCTGTCCTCCAAACCGAAGCATCACCCCCAAACACTGAAGAGAGAGATTGTCGAAAAGATAATTAAGGTAAGGGTTGAGACCAAACGATGTGCCGAGGTCGTCCACAAGACACTTTTGAACGAGGGAGCGGTGGTGAGTCTGAGTAGCGTGAAGAGAACATTGAATCGAGCCTATCTCACCAAAAAGAAGAGCCCGTGGAAGAGACTGCATTTCACAACTTCCCGTCCTGATGTTGCAAAACCGGGCGATTTAGTTCAGCTGGACACGATACACCTGATGACTGACAACAAAAAGCGTATTTATGTATACACGCTAATAGATGTCCATACAAGATGGGCTTATGCGCTGGCCACAGACAAGATCGGTGCGGGATATAGCGTGAGGTTCATACACAACGCGCAATTAAACGCTCCGTTCAAGTTCAACCACTTGCAATCAGATAACGGACCGGAGTTCTCTAACTGCTTCTCTCTTGGCGCAGGTGTTGCGCATAGGCATTCACGTATCAGGAAACCGAACGACAACGCGCATATCGAAAGATTCAACAGAACTATACAAGAGGAATGCTTAGACGGATTATTAAAAACTCCAACGGTCTTGAATTCTGCGATACAAAAGTATCTAAAATATTACAACGAAAAGCGCCTGCATTTTGGAATTAATTTGCAGGCGCCAATACAGTTTTTAACATCAAAGTGTTTCCAAGCTATTGATTAGAAAACGGGGTCAATATACGCCCCAAAATAAGGAAAAACCGCCTATTTTAAGGCGGTTTATTTCTAATCTTCTTCATTTTCTGCGATTCTTTGTGCTTCCAAAACCAGCTCTTTTTCCCATTCCATGCACCAAATAGAGCAAAGCACCAAGAGGCTGACCCAAATAACCGACATTATTAGGCTTAAGAATGTGACTCCCAAGACAGATAATATCGGGCACGCGGGATTGTAGAGGCCATGTCCCACAAAAAAGGTAATTAGAATGACCCCTAAAATGAATATCGGCTGAGATGTGTCGTTGTCCTCTTTCATCTTGCTCCCCCAATTTTTTATGAAGTATCAGGAACCCGTTAGGTACCATAACGAAAGCACGGAGTAGAAGACACAGATCATAAAAGCGAAAATAACGTCGCCCCAACAGGCGTAAATTATTATCGGTAATCCCAAGACGAGAAACAGGACATATTTCTTATAAAAATTCATTGCCCCTCCTTTTCCGGTCAGATAAAATTTTCAATGTCCTTAATTATTTATACGATAATATACCTTTTTGAGAAAAATAAAACCCCCGTCATTGCTGATGGGGGATCGTAGGAAATTAATCTTCGTTCGCGTAGATTTGAAGCAGGGTTACGAACAGGTTGATGATATCGAGGTAAAGAGACACCGAAATGTCTACCGCGTTATCAAGCGTCCTCGGAACCTTGCTCGCCCTGTACATGTCGTATGCGATGTAGAGAGAGAAGATGCCTGCCCCGATGTAGTCCACGATGGTCAGTGCGGCGAGTGCGGGAATGAAGATTTGCATGATCCGAACGATGATGAGGCCACCGAGGGCAAAGAAGAGGAGACCTCCCATGTTCTTGAAAGCATCGGGATAGGCGATTCCCAGAAAGCCCATTAAAAAGGTAATGAGAGCTGTCATGCCGAACGCCTTCGCGATGAGTCCCGCGCTGTAAATGTTGAGCAACGGCCCGATCAGAAATCAGAACGGAATCGTGATCATGTTGTAGCCGACGAACGAGACAAGGGGATTGTCGCTTGTCACCGAGAGATAGATTCCCAAGAAGGGAATGATGAACCCTACGAAAAGGATGCCGGCGCCGCTCGGATAATAGCCGATGGATGCCGCGTAGCTGGCGGCGGTAGCCGTCGCGATGAGACCCCACAGGACGCAGGTCGTGAGCACTAAATAGAAGGCACGCTCGCTCAAGCTATTCGCACCATAACGCTCAAATACCCCGTTACTGCAGGAGAAACTTTTCATTCACATACCCCCTTCAGGTGGTTTATTCGTAGAAGATTTGCGTTTTGGGACCCGCGGGCTTCTTGGGCTTTTTCATTTCTTCCAATTCCGCCTCAACAGCCCACTCAAGTTCGTTCACGGGCACGTCACCATAGCGCTCCAAGTCTTTTTTGCGCTGTTCTTCTTCGGAGATTTCTTCGCTATTCTTTTTAGAATTTGCGGATTTGGTAACAACTAGTTTGATAGTGGGTAATTGGGTGGCCGGAATTAATTCTGGTGCCATTTTTTGAGGGCGTCTACAGCAAACACTTTTCGAAATTACACGGTCAATGTTTTGGTCAACTCGACCCATTTCGTGTCTTAAAGCCGCCACGAAGAGAGTAAAAATGAAACTAAGCAAAATGGTACTGAATATACCCATAAGACCTCCTTTGGAGTCGTTGATTAATTTCCTTATTAGATTGTCAAAGGGGCTATCTCTTGGCAGATAATACATTATTTTATACAAAAGTAAACCCCCATCATTGCTGATGGGGGGGGTGGCTTTCGCCCTAGTTAAGACACGACGTAAGCATACGCGCTGACTGCGATGATGGGGATGTAGTTCCGCATCTCGTAGGCGAGCGCGATGGCGATGGCGGCGATGAGGAACTGGCTGTCGGAAAGTTCGTCGAGGAAGGCATCGAGAAGGTTCATCGTTTTCCTGCTTTCTTTTGCCGGCGTTAGAAACCCCAGCTCTTCGAGAACATGAACGTTCTGCGCTTGAAACTGAGACTCGTGCCCTTCGGGAAGATGGAGCGTTTCGCGAAGAATTCGTATGTGAGAAGCGCTGTGTCCACGGTGATAATCTTTTTGAACCGCTCGCGATGCTTCTCGCTCCGGAAGTTTGCCGGATCGAGATCACCGCGGTCTTTCGAGGCGGTGAGGTAGTAGGCGTTGTTCAGGATATTCCACGCGACGAACCCCTTGCGCATGTTGTAGAACCTCTTTTTCCCGCGGAGGTTTTTCGCCATGGTCCAGTGGGAGACGGCGTCGTTCCCGATCATTCCGGCCTTCGAGACACCTTCCAGGTTTTTCTTATACCTGTCGATGTCGAGGTATTCCCGGACCCACGTGCCCGTTTTCTTGTCGTAGACGGTCTTGTAGGTCCCCGAACGCCCCTTGTATTCCCATTTGGGATTCGTTATGGGGCCGTGCAGGGTCATCTCGTCGTTGCCCGCCGCGAATCCGTGTGCGGCTTCGTGGACGACGAACGAGGCGATGGCGCCGTAGGCGATGTCCTTCGTTTCGTTCGCGTTGGCGCGGGCGGGGCAGAAGGCGAGGACGGCGATGACGATGACGGCGAGCCCCGCGAGGCAGACGATGGCGACGATGGCGGCGAAAAGTTTCTTGTCCATTTTTCCTCCTTGGAAATTTCGGTTGGTTATCGTGATGTTTTAGGGACTAACGGAAGATGTAGCGACCGCCGTACGGCGCCCGTCGCGTGTGCGTGGACTTCCGAGGCTTCTGCTTCGGTCGGGGCCGGATGGCCTTTTCCCTCCAGAGCGCTTTGGTGCGGAAGTGGTCGTCGTCCGAGGAAATCTTGTTGAGGATGGAGAGGTAGTGGAAGATGTTGTCGGTGTAAGTCTGCATCAAGGAACCCTCCTTTTGGAATTAGGGCCTTTTTAGGCGTTTTTAAGTTGTAAAAGGACGCTATTTAAGTTTCTTTAATTATACACCTTTTAGGTAAAATGTCAAGCAAAATAAGGATTCATCCTGTTGATTAAAAAACGCCCCCGAATCGTTTCCAATTCGGGGGCCGGCGTTTTATCTGCCGCGATTTTTCTACTTTATCAATACCAGAAGACCCATCCTCCCGAATAGTGGGAAAACGACCCAAACATTAAGACAAAACATACCTGGAGCACGGCATAAGAGATGAAGTGCTCATAGGCCTCCCTATCGTCCGATTCGGGGTAGGGTGTGGCTACTCCGAAGAGAAGTCCGGACAGCACAGGGCAGACAGCGAGAGCAACGCATTCAAGCAGGGGCAATTCTGTAACGAGTCCGAAGAGCATTCCGGCGAAAGCCACTATTGCGACGAATGCGAGCAGGGTGTCGTCAATGTTTTTCTTGTAATTCCTTCTTATGATTTTGCTCGCGAAGAAGATGATGAAGGCGGTCTGCTCGATAACGAGTCCGAGGTCGTATGTGCTCCAGTTGTTTATTGAAAAAAATAAAAAGAGAAAAAAGGATCCGATAACAACCGACAGCACTTTCAGTCGATTAATAACGGGGTTAATCTCCATCTTTCAATCCCTCCCTGGCCCGCCAAAACTTGTCACGGTTCTGACGATACGGCTAGATATTTGTGATATCTAGATTAACTTTTAGTGCCTCTTTATTTTTAAGTTCAAAAGTTTAGGAGGGCTTGCTTCCGGATCAAATTTAAAAGTTCAGTATCTTCCATATTTTTAACACAATGAGGTGCGTTTAACAATCCCGTTAAGTAAAAAGCCCCCGATCTTTCGGGGGCCACACTTAACTTCGAAAACTATCGAGTGTTGTTTTGGGGTCTCTCATATATAGACCATCGTCTTCTTTGGCGGCTCGTAGTTCACAAAGCTTTTTGTTTTGTTCTCTGCAAATAGCTCTTCGGGCCTCTTCTCTTTCGATGCCCTGACTCAGCAGTTTCTCATAGTTTGTGTCTACGTGTCTAACGCGGCCTTTCACAATCAGTTCCGCCTGTTCTGCGACCGGAACTGTTCCATCGAAAACCACGGAATTTTTGTTGTTAAGCGCAAACGCGATAATGGGCCAAGGGTCTTGGCATGAGGGAAATTGTCGCCTGATCTCATTAAAAAGTTGTCTCGCGCGCTCTCGATATCTTTTCGGGATCTTTTTGGACAAACAGCATTCCTCCCTTGTCGCTAAATAAACAGCGGAGTCGTTTTTTAAGGAACAAAATTTACAGATGAGAATAGCATATCTAAATTTTTATGTAAAATTTTTTATATAATAAAACCCCCTCCGCTTGAGGAAGGGGGTTGCTGTCTGCGAACTTAGAAGGTGAAGGAGTATCGGATCATCGCTTCGTTACAGGCTTGGGCGAATAAGTAGACGCCGTAGGTGGTGCCGAGCCCGACCGTCAGAAAAAGGATGACCAAGGAGCAGACTTCCACTTTGCTGAGGGGGGCGTTTTCGTTTTGTTCCATGAGAGTGCCTCCTTTTTTTCTAGTTGCTTACAGCATCGCTTTGATCACGGAGCCGACCGTGTAGGCCCACCCGAAGATCGCGAGGGTCATGACGAAGAGCGATCCCTTGCGCGACGAAAGGGTGAGTCTCTCGTTCGTCATGTCGTACACGCAGCGCATGCCTAGCGCCACGATGCCGGTGGTGAGGTGAGCGACGATGGAGAGGCGCAGGAAGGTGACGACCATGATCTTGCCGGACGCGAGGAAGAGGAGCGCGAGGAGGAAGCAGGAGCCGAGAGCGCCCGACACCGTTTCGGGGCTCAGGGGATACTTGTAGTGCTTGCTGTTGTCTTCGAGAACCTCGATGGCGACGGCAGAGAAAATGAGGCCTAAGGTGCAGAAGAGGGTGGTCACTCCGTCGATGACCACGGAGACGTTGCCGGCGCAGATGCCAAGAATGACGATGATGACGGTGATGGCGGCCACGATGTCATTGTTTCCCATTTTGCTGAGACCTCCTTAGGTCTTCGAGGGACACCTTGTGAAAGGGTCTCGAGTTCTTTTAGAAGAGCTGAAGGCCGCCGAGGACGATGAACGAGACGAGCATGCCGATTGCGGCGAAGTCGTCGGTCAGGTTCGCGTTACGAATGCGAGCAGAGTGACCCTTTCGATTCATTGGAACTTCCTTCCTGTTTCCGCTGTTGCCACTGGCGGATGATGGAGGCGACTTTCGGCCACGTGTCGGTGCGAGCCTGGGTTCTGTTTGTGCCCCGGGCGATGCGTTCTTCGTAGTCCGTGAAGTCGTGGCGTATCCACGCCTTGAAGATGCGGTCGATCTTTTCGTAGTTCGACAGGGTTTCGTCGTGGGCGGCCGAACGCTTGTTGTTGACCGCGGCGTAGACGATTTCCTTGGCGTTTGGACACGAAGGGAACTGCCTCGATGCTTCGCTGAGAAGTTCCTGTGCTTTTCCCTGTTCCTTCATGGGTACGTTGAGTTGCCTCAATACCACCACTCCTTTTAGCGGTTTCTACTGGTAAGGACTATCGTGATGATGGCATCCATGATGACGCCGACAACGATTAGGCAGGCGCCGATCAGAGACTCCATCCGCTACTCCTTTCCCTGATTTTCAATGTCCTGACGTTTTTTAACTTTCTCTGTATATTATATACCCATTTTGCCTATTTGTCAAGCAATGCTAAAATATGGCTCAGGATATAGCTACTTAGGAACCCGTCTACTAAGTCGGGGGAGTGTTTCCCTAATAAATGGCGATAATGTAAAATGGCTATAAAGAATTTTTAATATTATAGGTATGACTACAAAAAATAACAAAAAGCGGGGCAAATTCATTGCTATAGAGGGTCCTGACGGGGCCGGCAAGAGTCGAGCCATAGAATTTGTGAAAAAAGAGCTTATGGAGCTTGGTTTTGACTTTGTTTTTACCAGAGAACCGGGCGGCACCATAACAGCCGATGCGATAAGGGCCATTGTGAAAGATCCCGCGTATGCCGACATGTCCGTCCCGTGCGAGCTTGGCCTTTTCTCGTCCGCGCGCGCCGATCATTTGGAGAAAGTTATAATTCCGGCGCTTGAAGCGGGCAGAAATGTTTTCACCGACCGTTTCTCCGGCTCAACTTATGTTTATCAGGTGGAGGTAGCGGGGGAGGGTAAGTATGAAGAATTTTTCGCAAAGACGAACAAGCTTTTTGTCGGCGATTACGAGCCTGATATGTGGATACTTTTGGATGTGACTTCCGAAGAGGCGCAAAAGAGAATGCAAAAGAGGCGACAGATGGAGCTCGAGGAGGCGAAGTTAAACGGCGGCGCGCTAGAGAAAGATAAAAACGATGCGAAAGAGTTGGATTTTCACAAAAAGATAAGAAAAGGTTATCACAAATTCTTCAAAAAATTCGTAAAAGGCAAAAAGGGCAAGCTGATAGACACGACAAAACTCACCGAAGAAGAAGTCGGTCAGGCTGTATTGAAAACGATATTAAATTTTCTTCACCCTGTTGAGTAAAATTTTATTTATAAAATTTAAAATTTCTCTTTATAAAAGAGAAATTTTTACTCAACAGGGTAAATAACCCCCCATTTTTCTTTGTCATCCCCGCGCAGGCGGGGATCCAGTTTTATTTTATTTTAGATTGCCATGGATTCCCGCCGGAGTTTACCCTCGACTGCAATCGGGGGCGGGAATGACAATCGAGAGATGGTTGAAGGCAAGATAAAGAATAAAAAAGGCCCGCACATTGTGCGGGCCGTTTGGCTACATCTATTTGTTGAGAATCTTGAGGATCTCGTTGACCACGACGACCATATCTTCTCTCATTTTGGCTCGGTGCTTTACTGCCTTTCTCAATTCCCCGAGCGTGCTGAATTCTTCACTATCCAGATATTGGTTGAAGATTTCGTTGTATCTTTCTACGAGGTCTTTCATCTTCTTGCTTTCTTGGGCTTTAATAATAATGTCGAAGCGACGCGAATCAAGTATTGAGCTTGCCGTCAAAATATAAATGTTGCTTTCATTGATTCTGGCCAGACCCAAAAGAATCGTCTCGGCGGTATTGAAACTCTCTCTTTCTTTGTCGAGGATAATCTCGTCGCCGGGGAGGGCCGCTTCCTCGGTATCTTGCACCGAAGTCTCGTTAGTGGCTTCTTTTTCAGGCGGCGCGGCCGTCACTTCGGTCGTGGTAGAGGATGGTTCCCCGTTCTCTTCCATCAGTTTCTTCATTTTTAATTCACTAATCTTTCGGGAAGCATATCTATGAGTTTCTCCGCAGAGTGGGGCGTCCAAGATAAGACCGCGCAACTCCTTAGGGTCGTTTGTCTGTTTGGCCTTATCGAGGAAGAACTCATCCCATGTTTTTTCAACGACATTATTAAGATCAGATATGTTTTGGGTGGCTACCCATAGTTCGTGAAATTCTTCAGACGTATTCGCTGCTTTGAGCTTCTCAAGGACTAGCTTGCGGATCTCAGCGTTCGGGTCAGCCTTCACTTCTCCGGTCGTCTGCACGGTATTCTCTACCGTGGCCTCATCCTGGAAGTCCTCGGCCGTCACTTCGGCGGTCGTAGAATTGCTCGATTCGTCGAGATCTTGCCCGCTCTGTGCGGGTGCTGGGGCCACGGCAGGGGGACGCATGGCGAAGAGGG
>JAKLHJ010000100.1 GCA_022710205.1 Patescibacteria group bacterium
TGATATTTGTTTAGCATATCTATCTATCTCGCTTGCGTAATATAATTCAACAGCAAACCCTGCTCTTTCAAGGGCAACCCTTGCACAAGATATTCCATCAAACAAAGACAAAACTTTCATAATTATTTTCCCTTTAGTTTATTAACAATTTCTTTAGAAGCATTTAAGATTTTCTGTAAATCCTTTATAGAGATAACTTTCTCTAATGGTTCAAAGAAGTAAATCTTTTCCCCATCTACTTCGTAATACTCTTTTGTAACTTTTGTGATTTTCATAGTATTACTCCTTAATTATATATTATTTAATAATAAAATGCAAGTGTTTTTAATTGAATTATAGCGATTTTGTTGGATTTTCATAAGCAGTTATATCCTCCTTATCTTTGACCTAATTATACCACCACCACCACCATTGTCAAGTAGAATAATTAATGATTTTTGGGTATAATTTAATGAATTGTTTATACCCATTTATAACGAGAAATTACTACTCAACAACAACATACTCTTGACAAATGAGGCTTAATAGTGTATCATTATACTATAGGCAACTATATATATGGGTAAACTAAATCGTTTCGGCTACCTCACTACTTATGGAGTTATCTGGCATAGGTTCGCTAAAAAGACAGCAGACCGCCTGACAGCCGATTATCTGGGCAATAAGGGCGAGTTCTCAATAGAGGCAGAAGAGGCATTTGAACGCAAGTTAAGGAAG
>JAKLHJ010000101.1 GCA_022710205.1 Patescibacteria group bacterium
GAGTCACTGAGAATATTAGCGTCCCGGCCAGATTCAGTAAGGGCAAGATCAACGTCGAGATTAAAAAGGGCAGAATTCTCTTCAATGATAAAGGTAAAAATCTCGATAAGGTCGTCCGCGAGCTTCTCGGAGATTTCATCACTGCGGTGGGATACGCTAACAAGATTTCGGCCGAAAAGGCGGAACTGGAAAAGAAGCTCAAGGAAGCGGAAGACAAGATCGCCAAACTCGAGGCCAAGAAGTAGCCTGACATAGTCGGTCTAAGCACCACCCCACACCCGGGGTGGTTTTTTTATCCTATTGAGTAAAAATTTCTCTTTCCTAAAGAGAAATTTTAAATTTTATTTTTAGTTCCGTGTGGAAACCGAGTTTCCAAATCGTTTCCCCTTTTTGGAAACTCGGTTTCCACGCACGTGAGAGTTATTTACATTTGTTAAATAAAATGTAATATAAACGGCGAAACCTGAACCTTGAAAACTAAATATTCTGTCCAAATAACGAAGGAGGTATAATCATGTCACCTAAGGATTTTTTCTACTAACGATACTTCTTACCGCTTTAGTTTGGGCCGCTATCTATTTCCGCATGAGGTTTCTTAAAACTGAAGGATAATTAAGAAGGAGGAGTAAGGAATGAAACAACACGACGCCGCCGTTATCATGTTGTTACTTTTTTGGTTC
>JAKLHJ010000102.1 GCA_022710205.1 Patescibacteria group bacterium
TTTCCAATTTCGTTTTTGGGCATATTTAACATACATATTTAAAAGCATATTAGCCCAATCCTTGGCATCATCGCCCCCTACGCCGGGAAAAATTGAGATATTAGCGCTATTTTTATCGTATTTATCCAACAGTGCATTAAACATAGCTTGTTAAAAATTATTTTTGAGAGCCCCCTGCCAGAATTGAACTGACATATGTGGTTTACGATACCACTGTTCTGCCGTTGAACTAAGGGGGCAGATATGAGCGGGATACGAGAATCGAACTCGCGTCTCAACCTTGGGAAGGTCGCGTACTACCATTGTACTAATCCCGCATTTATCTGGACAATGGCAATTTTCATTGATTGGTTGTCGTAGCGGCCGGAGGTATGATAATAATCATTTTTTCATCGGAATCGCGATAATTAGTTTTACTTTTCAATTCTTTTTCTTGATTTTCCGGATTGGCATAATAATTAATATCCGAATCTAAATTTTTATTTTCTATTTTAAGATTAAGGATATCGGCCTCTAGTTTATCCGAAGATTTTTGCAGAGCGGCATTTTTAATGTAGAGATTGATGAATTGCCATCCCAAGAATATGATAGCGATAATTAATAAAATATTTATGAGATTTTTCATAGTTTGGCAATTTATCCAATATAGTTT
>JAKLHJ010000103.1 GCA_022710205.1 Patescibacteria group bacterium
CTGAAAGTTTCTGGATTTTGTCGCCGCAAACCGGACAATAGACATCGCCGACGCGCGCAAAAAGAACGCGCAAATAATCGTAAATTTCCGTCAAAGTTCCGACAGTGGAACGCGGATTATGGGACAAAGCACGCTGGTCAATGGCGATGGCCGGCGACAAACCGATAATTTCGTCCACGTCCGGTCGGTCCAGCTGCCCTAAAAACTGCCGGACATAAGGCGATAGTGATTCAATATAACGCCTCTGACCTTCGGCAAAAATGGTATCAAAAGCTAAAGAAGATTTACCGCTGCCGGAG
Source organism: Patescibacteria group bacterium (assembly GCA_022710205.1). GTDB lineage: Bacteria > Patescibacteriota > Minisyncoccia > Phycocordibacterales > UBA12445 > UBA12445. The sequence continues at coordinate 300 of JAKLHJ010000103.1, forward strand.
ACGCCGGAAAAAACCACCAATTGATTTTTGGGAATTTCCAAATTGATATTTTTTAAATTGTGGACACGGGCGCCCTTAATAATAATTTTTTCTTCCATAATGTTTAATCGTTAAAATCCAAGAAATTCTCAATTTTCTTGATCACTGACTCCGGCTTAATATGATGTTTCTTATTGTATTCCAATTGAAATTTTCTTCGGCGACTCACCTCTTTAATTGCTCTTTCTATGGAACCGGTTATCTTATCGGCGTAAAGAATGACTTTGCCCGAAACATTACGGCTGGCCCGTCCCATTGTCTGAATAAGCGATTGTTCGCTGCGCAAAAACCCTTCGCGGTCCGCATCT
>JAKLHJ010000104.1 GCA_022710205.1 Patescibacteria group bacterium
GGTGAATTGTAATTCGCCATATTTTACATAGATGGGTTTTCGGGCTGTGGTGGTTTTCATTTCAAAGGGTTTTTCCTTTTTTGTTCTGGTGAATTTTGCTTGAACAAAATAGGTTTCTGAAATTGGGTAGAACTCTAAGTTCACGAAGTGTTTTAAATCTTCTTTCTTTAAAGGGCTTGATGCGGTATCGGCATAGTGCTCGTTTAGTTCTTTTTGAAATTGAAGAACGGAATCTTTTTCAAATTTTTGTTGTGCGAAAGTTAGTTGAACTATAAGGAAGAGGAAGAGAGATTTCATGAATGAGTTTGGAATTACGAATTACGAATTACGAATTAGGAATTATGAATTACGAATTAGGAATTAGGAATTAGGGTTTGGTTATTGGTTGTTTCAAATTTAATTAATTGGAATGGAATTATGGGGGATTTTAAAGGATTTAATAGGTTTTTTGTTGAAGGATTGAACACGGATGAGGAGGATTGAATGGATCCCGAAGTCTCGGGACGGATTTTTATAGGGTATCGCTTTGCGATAAGGGGATTTTAAAGGATTTCCAATGTGAGTGGATTGCTTTTGTTTTTTTTTAATTCTTTAAATTTTCAGTTTTTGAGATTCAACGCAGATGACAAGGTATTAT
>JAKLHJ010000105.1 GCA_022710205.1 Patescibacteria group bacterium
CAAGGCTTTCGAGGATATTTCCGGTTACTCGCAGGAGGAAATTCTCGGGCGCAATTGCCGTTTCATGCAGGGCGAGGATCACGACCAGCCGGGTTTGCAAACCATTCGCGAGGCGATGGCCAAACATGAGCCGTGCACGGTCACGCTGCGCAACTACCGCAAGAACAACGAGCTGTTTTTTAACCGTTTATCGATCCGTCCGCTGGTCGACCGCGAAAACAACGTTATTTACTACCTCGGTGTGCAGTACGACGTGACGCATCAGGTCAAGGCCAAGGAAGAAATCGACAAGCTTTATCTTTCGATTGATGGCCCGGGTGGCGTTTAGGGAGCTGCTCAAATCCATTTTGTCATTCCCGCGAAGGCGGGAATCCATGAGAAACAAGGTGCTGGATCCCCCGCCTTCGCGGGGAAGACGAATTACTCAGCGCCTCCTTGGAAACTGACTGCATGAACGACGCCGGCGCCATCCAATCGATCGTCAAGCAACTGCTTGAATCGCAGAAATACGCCGTATTGGCGACGGATAACCGTGGTCAGCCCTACACCAACCTGATGGCGTTTTCAGTAACCGAGGATCTGCAATCGTTCTTGCTGATGACCGAGCGTGGCCGCCTCAAGTACGAAAA
>JAKLHJ010000106.1 GCA_022710205.1 Patescibacteria group bacterium
ACGGCTTTTGGTATAACTGTCATTTGGAATGACCATAGTTTAGGCCGCTCCGCTTTGCGTCTTATACCAATCCCGGATCAAAATGAAGCAAAGGGGACACAATAAAAATGCCCAACTGCGGTTCTCCGTTCCGCGCTGCCTTTTCCTGCATTTTTATAAGTCCTTACAAAACCCCCGCCTCAGGCGGGGCGACTAAAGGAAGTTATACATCCGAGTGAGTGAAGGACGTCATACCGACGAGCCTATGAAGTGACTCCACAACAACAAACGCCGTCATCCCCGCGAAGGCGGATCCAGTTGGAATTGCCAAGATAACAAGCCGTTCCGACATTTTTCTGGACTCTCAAACTGGATCCCCGCCTGCGCGGGGATGACGACGCTTTCTGAATTGATACCAATCCCGGATCGCAGTGAATCAAGGGCGCAGGGGGACACAATAAAAATGCCGGAAAAGGCGGTATGAAACGGGTAACGGCGGTTCGGGCATTTTTATTGTGTCCCCTTTGCTTCATTTTGATCCGGGATTGGTATGAGAGTCTTTTAAAACCGCTTGGAGCGGTTCCCCATTAAGCCCCCGGCTCTGCCGGGGGTTATTGATTTCGCGCG
>JAKLHJ010000107.1 GCA_022710205.1 Patescibacteria group bacterium
TAGAAATAACCTTAATAAAATATCAGCCAATGCCGCAAAGGCAATTATTGCAGTCAGCAAAAGATTGATTGTCGAAAGTTTCTCATTAGATTTTGACAACTTTTCATTAGACTCCTGCATTTTCTTTGTTTGTAAACACAACGCCTCTTTCAAAATCGCGATTTCACTACTTAAGAATCTAATACTTTTTGATTGTAGAACTGCTTCGGCAGGTGAAGCACTTGTCGGGTCGGTAATTTTAGAAAGCAATGACTCTAAATCCTCAATTGACATTTTAGCCAGATCGTTCATGCTCTCTCCTTCTTTTGTCTATTAAACAAAAAAACCTCGCCGGGCGAATCATGCCCAACGAAGGTTTTACTTTTTTAACGTCCGGGATTTACCCCTTCACAACTCGGGACGGTTATTATCCTATTACAGGATTAATTTATCACAACTGCCTGATTTGTCAATAGTTTTAACAACCCATTATTGCTAAACAATGTTATATCAATTCAATACGCTGCCCGTCTTTTAATATCCTCACATTGCTATAAAACGTTTTATATTTATCTGCGTTGAATGTATGAATCGGTATCAATACTTTGGGATTAATAGCATTAGC
>JAKLHJ010000108.1 GCA_022710205.1 Patescibacteria group bacterium
ATTATATTCTTTCCAGTCTTTCATCTTCCCACCATTTCCCTTTCGTCCTTCTCCCGTGTCCTCATATAAATCGCCAATAACTGTTTCGCCTTCATCTCGCTGAAATGCCCGTCAGGATACCGCCTTACCAAGTAGGCAAGCGTCTCCCTCTTGGAGTGCGGAATGTAATACTTGTCAAAGTTGTCCAATGGATTTATCCTGTTTTGCTTTTAGAGGCCAGTCTAATCTTCTCGCACATCTCGGGCACTTCTTGGGTTTTTTAATTCTTGAATCCCATTCATAACCACAATGCGGACATTTAATATACGGCATATTATCCTCCTTTTTAAATTCCATTAGATTCGATAGGCTCATTCTCAGCCGTATTTTTCTTCTTTCTACCGCCACGCCTTCCATAAAAACGAGCGGAATAACAGGTAAGAATTTTCATAATATCCTCTGCTAATTCTTCTTCATATTTCTTTTCTTTTGTCTCAACAACCTCAACCGTAATTTCGAGATTTTTGAAAATGGCATCAAGATACTCGTAACCAAATCGGGCAAGTCTGTCTTTATATTCAATCAGTATTCTCTCAACTTTACCTTCAAAACACATCTTA
>JAKLHJ010000109.1 GCA_022710205.1 Patescibacteria group bacterium
GACGATACGCACCTGGTATATAAATGCACCGCCGAATACGATCCGAAGCTCGACGCCGGCATACGATGGGACGATCCGGACATAGGTGTGGCATGGCCGGTAACGGATCCCGTTGTATCCGAGAAAGACAGGGTGTTGCCGTTTCTTAAAGATGCGATTGTGTTCTAACTGTCATTCCGGCCGAAGCCCCGGCATTAACAGCCGGGGTAAACTCCGCAAAGTACTGAACTCTTTTAGAATGTAAAAGATGGATTCCCGCCTTCGCGGGAATGACAAAGAAAAAAATTACGATTGAAAATGATCTGGCTGATCGGAAACAGGGGGATGCTCGGGACCGACGTCGATGCGGCTTTGAAAGCGGCGGGTTTGCGGTATTGTTTCAGCGATATGGATGTCGATATCCGCGATATCGATACGCTTCGTGGTTTTGCGCAAGGCAAGGGTATCCGCTGGATAGTCAACTGCGCGGCATACACCGCCGTGGACCAGGCGGAGGAGGAGGCCGACAGGGCCTTCGGCATAAACGCGGAAGGAGTGAGAAACATAGCCATTGTCTCCCGGGAAATCGACGCCACCCTCGTTCATGTTTCAACGGATT
>JAKLHJ010000011.1 GCA_022710205.1 Patescibacteria group bacterium
AGCTCGTGCATTATGGTTACCAATCCTCTTGGAGAACCCATGCCTTTGCTGTTGACTATTAAATGTGTTGCAGAAAGGTAAACACTGCCATTAAGGATAAGTAGACCTTTTTTGCCAGCCTGTAGTTTTTTATCGTTTAATAAAGTTTTTACATTTAGAGGAAGTTCTAGAACCTTTTTATCTTTTTCCTGATACTCAACACCATAGACTATATTAAGATCGTTATCCATGAACACTATTATGTAGTTTCCATGCTTGAATATTATTCCATAAGAAGAGAGGTTCCTGTCTATATAGTTCTTGTTCTTATTAACTACAAAGTCGTAGGTGTCATCCCATATTCCCCATTCAGCGACTTTTTCATAAAGATGATAGGATTCTCTTTGTATAGTCTTCTGAACAAAAGATAGTTCTTTATTTAGGTCATATCTTTCATAGTTCTCTACAAAGGAGTACATGTGGCTGCTGAACACAAGATAAAAAGCTCCAACCATTACTATTATCATAACAAGTAGGAGTATCTTTTGTTTGTTGTTATTCATTATCTATAATATTTTTTATGTACCTCTTCTCTGAGTTCAGAGTTTATTTTCACGTATTTATACATGTTATCTATTATTATGTGAGGTCTGTAATTTTCTATGTATGGCTGAGATAATCTTATTACATGTGGATTTACTAGTGTCATTAGAGGACATTCTTCTTCTGCTATTGCCCTCATTCTAGCCAGTAATTTTAATTTATCTGGTCCTTCTTTCATGACAGAAACTTTTTCGAACAGATTATCATATTCTGCATTTTTAAATCTACTGTCATTAGGCCCTGGATATACAGCCTTGCTGTATAGTAGCCTTAAGAAATCCTCTGGAATAGGTATATCTGCTTTCCACTGGAATGAAAGTATTTGGTAATTTCTTTTATTAGATACTTCATCGTCTAATTTAGCAAGGTTCATTGGCGTGAAGTTTATCTTTACACCAATTTCACTTAATGATTTTGCAAAGAACTCACCTATTTGTTTTGATGCTATAGAATCTGTAAGTAGCATGTTTAGAGGAGCTAAGCCTTTTCCTTCTGGATAGCCAGCTTTGGCCATTAGTTTTTTTGCTTTTTCTATATCATGTTGGCGGTATGGGTTCTTATAGTTTGGATCGAAACCAAAAATACCTGGAGGTATCAACCAATTTGCAACTACTGCCTGATTATTATAAAATAATGCATTATGCTTTTTACCGTCGTAAGCTAGTGCTATTGCTTGTCTTAGATATTTATTTTTACCTATTACCTTATCTTCCATGTTAAATGAAAAATATGTTGTTTCTAGTCTTGGTGTTTTGTGTACATGTATTCCTTTATTCTCTAAACTCTTAGAAAGGTTCCCGCTGGTAGGGAATGCATCAAAATAACTATCTTTATCCAGTATAACTATGTCTATAAGACCTTTGTTAAAGTTCATCCATCTTGGAGCATCGTCTAAAAGTACGTGATAGACGATTTTATCCATAAAGGGTATTTCTTTTCCTGCATATCTCAAAAGGGTGGTGTCTTCATCTGGCGATCCATCAAAACTAGGGAATTTACCATGTTTATAATTTGGGTTTTTTACCAATGATATCTTTAGATTTTTTTCAGTGTCCTTTTCCCAATTCTGAACCATGAAAGCTCCAGAACCAACAGGGTGATATTTGAATTCTGTACCATAATATTCAACTGCTTCTCGTGGGACAATGAAAGCATTTGGTCTAATTAATATTACAGGAAAAAAGGAGGCGGTTTTCTTTAGGTTGAATTGAACTGTATATTTATCTAATGCCTTAAGACCTTCTATTTCTTCGTTTATACCCAGATCTTTTTTTCCTGCTGAATTCTTTTTGAATTCGTCTGCACCTTTGATTATCTCAACAAGTGCCATTGAGAAGAACATACTTTGGGTCTCTGGTGTAACAATACTTCGTTTTAATGAATAAACTACGTCGTCAGCAACTAATTCTCTGCCTTTTCCGTTGTTGTTCTTAAAACAAGGGTCATCTGAGAATCTAACACCTTTTTTTAATTTTATAGTGTATGTAAGGCCATCTTTGCTTACTTCGGGCATGGCTTCTGCTAATACAGGATAAAGCTGGAAAGATGATTTAACATAATTATATTCGTATAGACCGTCGTAGATCTGTCTGGCTATTTCGTGAGAGTGTCTATCCCTTATTGTTATAGGATCTACTCCCGGTATTATTTCTGAAAGATATAGATTGAGAGTGTTGTTCTTTTGTCTGTCATCTGCACATGAAAAGCAGAGCATTAAGGACAAAATACTCAAATAAAAAACCTTTTTCATTTTAATTCCCCTCTATGGTTTTATACCCCCCTAAAGAACACACTAAAAACAACAATGTCAAGTGATTATATAGGCTTAGGCCGACGTCTTATTTTGTTCTTTATTTGTGTAATCTTTGGTACACTGGCTTTACTCTTAAAAAACAAGGGGGTAGCCATGTTACGTAGATATATTATAACTATAACCGTGCTCTTGGTTGCATTCGGTAGTACTTGGGCTTTTTCACAAAAACCTAAAGATGAAAGCAATTCAGAGCACATATATTACATAGTTAAAACACAAAAGGGTGTAGACCCAGAAAAGCTACACGACGTGTTTGCTCCACATATATTAGATGAAATAAAATTGGTTTCCGGTACTACATATAGATTAAAGTTCAGGGAAGATCCGGGAATAAAAGAACTACAACGTCTTATAAAGCAGAAAGGTGGACTTGGTATAATAGAACCAGATCAAAAGGTACTGATGACCAATCCAATGGAATAATGAAGAGTAACAATAAGAATATAAGTGTTCCACTCGCTGAACGTTTTAGACCGAGGAATTTTAATGAATACGTGGGGCAGGAGCACCTTACCTCTCAAGGAAAGCTTTTTAGAAGATCAGTAGAGGAAGGCACTCTTGGCAGTTGTATCTTTTGGGGACCTCCGGGTTGTGGAAAAACTTCTTTGGCACACGTTATAGCCAGTGTTGCCGATAAACCTTTTGTTTCTTTTAGTGCAGTATTGCAGGGAGTTAAAGAGGTAAGACAGATAGTTGATGAAGCGGAGCAAAGCGTTCGTGCTGGCGGTAATAATATAATACTTTTTCTAGACGAGATACACAGGTTCAATAAGGCACAACAAGACTTCCTCCTGCCTTATGTTGAGAGCGGCAAGATAACTTTTATCGGCGCGACAACGGAAAACCCGAGCTTTGAAATAATAGCCCCTCTACTTTCCCGATGTCGAGTATTTACCTTGAAAGAACATGGCGAGAAGGAAATGGCGAAAATTATAGACCGCACGAAAATAAAGATTGGAAAAGAGGCAAAAGAGTGGCTCATCAATATGGCGAACGGCGATGCGCGCTCCGCCATCACGATGCTCGAAAATACGCAGAGATTTTACGGAAAGATAAATATAGAAAATCTAAAACAGACCCTGCAGGACAAATTTTTGCGTTTTGATAAGAAAGGGGAGGAACACTACAACACGACAAGCGCTTTTATAAAAAGTATGCGTGCCTCAAATCCGGACGCGGCTCTCTATTATCTCGCGAGGATGGTTGCCGCCGGAGAAGATCCCATATTCATAGCGAGAAGAATGGTGATATTCGCATCAGAAGATATTGGTCTCGCCCAGCCGACGGCGCTAGTCGTGGCCAATGCGGTGTTCCGAGCAGTAGAAACCGTAGGATATCCCGAGTGCTCCATAAACTTAGCTCACGGCGCGACATATCTCGCGCTAGCAGCTAAAAACAGAGACTCGTATAACGGCCTTCAAGAAGCGATGAAGGATACTGAGAAATACGGCAACCTACCTATACCGCTCAAAATAAGAAATCCTGTCACCAAGCTTATGAAGAATCTCGAATATGGCAAGGGATACGAAAAATATACAAAAGAAGACCTTTTGCCGGAAAAACTAAAAGGGAAAAAGTATCTCAAAAGAAGGGAGGATGAGCCGCGTAAGAAATAAGGCTTAACGTCATTGCGAGCCGAAGCGTCTTAGCTGAGGCGTGGTAATCCAGAAATCTTACCGCTAAATTAAAGCTGGATTGCCACGGACTTCGTCCTCGCAATGACACCATGTGATTTTGAAGATGCGCGGGAAAAAATATTTGATATAATAAAGTTATTATAAATAATTTTTTATTATGAATTTTAAAACATTCTTCAAAAGCGAAATGGTTTCCGCCGCGACCGTGCTCGCGATCGGACTCTTTCTTTCGGCGATGGGGGCCGCATATACTTTTTATATGATTAGGACCTTTGACAACACACTCTCGACGACTGGCTCAGCCAAGGCAAAGGTTACCTCCGATTCGGTTAAATGGAGCGCCTCTATTTCGAGAACGGTCACAGAGGGAAATATAAAAAGCGGATATGCCGGCTTAATAGAAGATCTTGCTATCGTTAAAAAATTCCTTACCTCTAAAGGAATTGCCGAATCAGAAATAACCACAACCCCGGTATTTACTAATGAGGTTTATAAATACAACCCATCCGGGAATGCCGGACCAAAAGAATTTACCTTGATTCAAAACATTACGATCAATTCCACAGATGTCGCAAAGATAACCGAGGTGGCAAAAAATACGCAGGATATAATCAACAGGGGTGTATTTTTCCAAAATCAATCTCCTGAATATTATTATTCAAAACTTGCGGATCTTCGCGTTAGCCTACTTGGAGATGCGGTAAAAGATGCAAAAGCTAGAGCGGAAATGCTCGCAAAAAGCGGCGGACGATCGATTGGAGCCATGAAAGCCGCCTCAAGCGGAGTTGTTCAGGTGCTTGCTCCAAACTCGATAGAAGTTTCTGATTACGGACAATATGACACACAGAGCATCGAAAAGGAGGTGATGGTTACTGCCCGTGCCTCCTTCGTCGTCCGATAGAATTAAAAAATTTAACACATAACATCGTCGCCGGCTCCGCTTGTTCCTCGCAGTATGTGTTATACAGCTTCGTCTCAATGCTCGCCGCCCCCTTGTTCTGTATTTAAATTATTTAATTCTATATTCTTGCGATGTTTAAGAAACTAAAGGTAAAAAGAATAGATAAGTCCATAAACCTGCCCAAATACCAGACCGGAGGCTCGGTGGCTTTCGATTTTATGTCCAGAAAAGACATCGAGATAAAGCCAAAAGAGATTGCATATGTGCCGCTCAACGTCTGCGTGAAAATTCCCAAAAATCACACTTTGCTAATGGCGGCCAGAAGCTCTCTTCATAAAAAGGGGCTATTTATGGCTAACGATATCGGGGTTTTTGATGAAGATTTCTGCGGTGACGGCGATGAATATCACGCCGCGCTATATAATTTTAGTGACAGGCCGGTAAAGATAGAAAAAGGTGATAGATTAACACAAGGTTTTCTCGTTCCGATTGCCAAAGTTGAGTGGAAAGAGGTGGACAAAATGGACACTTGCGACAGGGGCGGTTTCGGTAGTACCGGATCCAAATAAATAAGCGGCAATCAAAAATACGGCCTATTTACGCGATATCCACACGCTATTATTTTACTTCAACTCCTAAATATGATATGGTAAAAAAGGTCGGTTTTTTAACAATTTACCCTCCTAAATTTTTCACCTTTAATAGGTGCTTGGTATTTTTCAATGGACAAAGTTAAATCCATCGTTAATTTACAAAGGTTAAAGAAATTTTGGCGGGTTAAAGCGAAAATAGCTATATGAATGAGCTAATGTTATTTATTGTAGGTATCGTGGAGATGATAATCGTTACCATCTGGACCGAGTCCGTCACAAAGGCAAGAGTCCTAGAAAGTGGAATAATAACGATAATCAACATCTTTATCTGGTATTACGTACTAGATACGATAGTAAATGACATTGGGAACTTCAACCTGGTTTTGGTTTATGCTCTAGGTTGTTCCACGGGAACAATGCTAGGCACCCACTATATCTCAAAGAGAGAGGCCGCAAAGGCCCTTAGAGAAGCCAAGTCCGCTTAATCCAAAGAAACTGGAGACAGCGTAAGTTCTTAATAATTTTCATATTTATATGAAAACAGAAGAAAACGAAAGTTAGCCGCCCGATTTGTCTAAAAAAGTTTTTAGATAGATTGGGCGGCTTTCTTTTTTATGAATTAGAAATAATGTAAAAATCCAGTCTTCTGCTCGGGCCAAGACATATTACACGATAAAAAGTGCTAAACTATACATATGGTAGTTAAGAAAAAGTTAATAATTATTTTGTTTTACTTTTTGATCATTTCTGTCGCTATCGGATGGATGATAAAAAATATTCAAGAGCAAGAAAACCTCAATGTTGTCGTATTTTCTCCGAAGGCAAACGAGGCGATTAGCAGTCCTTACAAAATAACCGGCAAGGCTAGAGGCACCTGGTTTTTCGAAGCCTCGTTTCCAGTAATTTTAAGAGACAAAAGCGGTAAGGAGCTGGGTATTGCGGTAGCACAAGCAACCTCTGACTGGATGACCGAAGATTTTGTGAACTTCGTAGCTGAAATAAAGTTTGAACCAGCGGGCTTAAAAGAAGGGGAGTTAATATTCAAAAAAGACAACCCGTCCGGCCTACCCGAAAACGACGCCGAAATAGTTCTCCCTGTAAGATTTAAATAAAAACCCCGACAAAACATCGGGGCTTTTTTATTCACAGGGTGCTTGTTAAGTTTTGTGACCTAACACGGTATAATATTAGTATGGACATTCTTCTATATTTTTTGCGATATATTATTTGGCACTATACTCGCGCGATAAAAGACCTTTTTATAAATTGGATAAATTTTATCTGGTTCACTTTTAATTTCTTTTCCATTTCTCTTCTCCTAAAGACATTCTTTTCACCATGGAAAAGGCTAGGGGAGGCGCGAAAAGGATTTTTTGATTTCACTTTCATAATCATAGACATCATTATGCGCCTGTTCGGAATGCTCCTACGCTCTATTACGATAATCATCGGCATGGTTTCTGTGTGTGTCGTCATCCTCGCAGGCCCGATTGCTCTCGCCGTCTGGATAGTCTGGCCAATCGCCATAATATATTTCTTATCTAAGGGCTTAACTATTTTGATCAAATGATAAAAACAAACCCAAATACAGTAAGGCGAGCCTCCTTCTCTGGAATTCTGGGGCTAGAAAAAATATTTCCGCACAAAACAAGACGAAAGGTTTATCTCTTTCTAAGAAACATAACTATCGTCATCGGTCTTTTGTATTTGGCGCTTATATTTGCCGGGGGGAATGAATCGGTTACCCTTAAGACCCTCGGCGTATTTATGGTATTTTTGGGCGTCGCGATGGCCCTATTTTCATTCGAGGCCTTTTTTGCTTCATATTATGGCGGCAACGAATCCAAGGTTCTATCCGGTCAAATAATTATTTCTTCCAAAGAAAATCTTTTGAAATCATTCGCGCGTTCCCCATTCGGCCTTAAAGTAATCCTACGAACAGAAATACCTATTGAAATATTCTCAGAACTTTTTAATAAAAATGAGGGCGAAAACGAATTTTTAGATATTGCAAAAGGTGACTCTCCCGGAGATATACTGAATGCGAAAGAACTTGCCTTGGCCATTTTTGACAAAGACCAAGACCTTAAAAAACTTCTCGCGTCATATGGTATAGATAAAAAAATATTTGAAGACATTTTAGATTGGGCGATTGTTGATTTAGAAAAAGAATACCGAAGGGAGCTCTGGTGGTGGCCTGAATATCTGATAAAAATTCCGGGGATTGGGAAAGACTGGAATTTCGGCCGCCTATTTTATCTCGTCAAATACGGAAAGGACCTTACCCCTGAAGCCACCTCACCAAGTATTGATTTTGACATAAAAGAGTTTGGAGTAGAGGTTAAACAGCTTGAAAATATTTTGAGCAAAGGCAGGGAAGCTAACGCTATGCTTGTCGGTGAACCGGGAGTCGGTGTTCTCGATATGGTTCTTGAGTTTGTAAGGAAGCTAAATAGAGGCAAAATACACCCCGCCCTCGAGTACAAGAGAGTTTTTTTACTAAACTGGAATATTCTTACAGCCTCCAACAAAGACAAAAACAGCCTCGAGAGGGAACTTATAAACACCCTTAACGAAGCACTAGGCGCAGGGAACATTATCCTGGTCATAGATGACCTTCCGGGATTTATGGCCTCTGCAGACGCCCTTGGGGTGAACGTGCAGAGCATTTTGGACCCTTATCTGGCTTCCCTCCTCCAAATACTCGCTACGAGCGACAACGGCAAATTCCACAAAGTGATCGAGAAAAATCCCGACCTCATGAGACGTTTCGACAAAATAAACATAGAAGAGACCGACGAAGCAAAGACAATAGAAATAATAGAAAATACCGTCAGAAAAATAGAAAAAACAAAGGGGCTATTTTTCTCTTATCCTGCAATAAAAGAAATTGTGACCGGCGCAAATCAATATTTCCCCGGCACAGTTATGCCTGATGGCGCGATAGACCTCCTGTTTGAAATAATCAGTTCTTCACTTAGAACAAACGACTATATATCCAGAAACGATGTGCTGAATTTCATAGAAATGAAAACGAAGATTCCTCTTGGCAAAATGGAGGCGACCGAAAAAGAAAAACTTCTTCACCTTGAGCCAATCCTTCATGAAAGAATTGTCGGACAAGAAGAGGCCATATCTGTTATTAGTAATGCAATGAGAAGAACGAGAGCGGATATTAGAAACTCAAAGAAGCCTATCGGCACATTCCTATTCCTCGGACCGACAGGTGTAGGAAAGACGGAAACAGCAAAGGCGCTAGCCTCGGTATTTTTCGGTGATGAACGATTTATGCTTAGGTTAGATATGACCGAGTATCAAAAAGCCGATTCTCTGCAAAGACTCATAGGTTCATTTGAAAGCGGTAAACCCGGAGTCCTCTCGGCAATGCTTCGCGAAAATCCTTATGGCGTGTTGCTTCTAGACGAGTTTGAAAAAGCCGAGAAAGACGTGCAAAACCTCTTTCTTCAGATACTCGACGAGGGCTTTTTCTCAGACATGGACGGCAAAAAGGTAAGTCTTAGGAACGTAATAATCATCGCTACATCAAACGCGGCATCCGACTACATATTCCAGCTGGTGAAAGGGGGCAAAGATCCTGTTGGCTTGAAAGACGATGTTGTCCAAAAAATAGTGGACAATGGCATCTTCAAACCGGAACTCCTGAACCGTTTTGATGCGTCAGTGATATTTCATCCGCTAGATAAGTCCGAACTATTCCAGATAGCCAAATTGATGCTCATTAAGCTTAAGAAAAGGCTCGCGGAAAAGGGGATTGAGTTTGTGGTGACCGACGAGCTGGCTATGGCCGTAGCTACCGAGGGCGCGAACGACATATTCGGCGCAAGACCGATGAATAGATATATTCAAGACAAAATAGAGCAATTTATAGCCAAAAAGATGATAGCAGGGGAGCTGGCAGGCGGAAGCAAACTAGAAATAAACCCGAAGGAGTTATAAAAACGACCAAAATAAAGATCCCGCCGAAAAGCGGAATTTTTGTGGCTGTTGTAAGGGCAGTTTCAGGAATATATAGGCAGATGGATCTTCCTCTGGTAGGAAGACTGCTGGCAGGCCCCGAACACCGGGGCTTTTTGTTTATTAAAACAAAAATCGCCCAAAGGCGATTTTGTGTTTATGACCCTACGGGGATGGAATTGGAACCCTGTGGTGAGAAATATGAGGGAAATTTGGAGGTTTAGGTAAAAGAAAAGCCCCCATCTTGATAGATGGGGGCAATTGCGTTGCAAATTATTTATTTCGCTTAGCTAAATGTTTGTTCAGTTCGAAACCCTCTCCGGTCCAATAACCAAGAGGATGACTTTCGGCGCCCGGGCAACATGCGAAGCGCAAACAGCTGATGGACTTGTCGCCAATCATCGTCGCGAATTCTTTTCTAAAACGTTCGTGGAGGCGACCATCAACCAATATAACTCCGTTACCCGGCTCAATGCCAATGCCACAGAGACAACAGCGGATCACTTGTCTTTTAGTATTGTTAAAATAGCACCGCGGGCATTCACAGTCGTCGACAGTCTTCTGCCCGTTGACATTATTGGTTTCCCCGACGTCGAACTGTGTAATTCTACCGTGGAAATTGAGCTCGGCCTTCTCGGGACCCATGTGGCCGCACTTCGTAAACTTTACTGTTGCCTTGGTTAGAGGTTTATAGCGCATTGGTACGTCGAAATAATCTTTCGGATTTTCCTTCTGTGATTTGAGCCTCGCCATAAAGACACATTTGCCCTTACGATGCAGGCCAACGATCTTATAATTTCCGTCCCTGTTAAGATTGTTATGGGCTTCTTCTTCTGATAGACCCCAGAAGTCGGCGACATTTTTGCCGGCAGATTTTATTTGAATCTTATACAGACCTTTATACCGACCCTTTTCCACGTAACCTTGTTCAACCTTAAAATACTTGGTACTCATAGGCAACACCTCCGATTTTATTAAGGAACCTAAATCTGAGTCGTATACTACTGATTTTTTATAGATTGTAAAGTGTGACCTTACGGGGATTCGAACCCCGATTTCCACCGTGAGAGGGTGATGTCCTAACCATTAGACGATAAGGCCAATGTTTGAATTTTTACTGCCCGTATATAATAAACCATCTTTTTCATAAAGTAAAGAAAAAGCGTCTGGGTGAACCAGACGCCTGCGTGTTTGCGGCTCTATAAAATAATCAAATTAATTCCTATTTTGTGTTTCTATTCTTTTCCGCCTCCAAAAGCAGTTCTTCGTTCGAGTATTTCTTTCTCTCGATTTTCGAGAAGTCGTCTTCAAGATTTCCGCCACCAGCCGGCCGAATCATCCTGACCCAATCAAATCTATCAGACAATTCTTGCTTGTTATTAAAAGGATTTTCTCTTGTGTAATGAATAATAGAGCAATTAGGCGTTTGCGACCATTCTTCTGTTGCTCTCATCAATTCATTGCTTTTTTGAAGAGACATTCTTTCTAAAATAATTCTGAAGGCCCTCATTACGTGGCCGTGACAAACTATAATGACATCCTTTCCGCCGCACTCTCTTGCCAGGGTATCGAGGACAATTTTAATTCTTTGGCATAAATCGGAAATACTTTCTCCTTGGGGCGGGCGAAATAGAAATGGCTGTTCATCGTGAAATTTTTGCTGGTCTGTATAGCTCAGATTTCTTTCTGAGGGTTTTATGGTTCCAAATAATCCACCATCCCTCTCTCTGAGATTGAAATCCATCATCCAGCTTGCATTATCGATTTCCAAATAGGCCGCCGTCTGCATTGCCCGTATATTATTAGAGACGAGCATTCGATCAAACATAATGAATTTATTTTTTCTTAACCATTCTCCGGCTTTTTTTGCTTGTTCAATACCCAATTTCGTGAGCTGATATTGAGATTCATGAAGAGCCATGAATTCATCCGAAAAATAAGATTCGTCACCCGTGTCCTTAACTCGTTTTCTTACAAAATTTCCCTCAGATTGGCCGTGCCGAACGAGAAACAGGTTTTTAGGCATCTTCGTCTTGTTTGCGGTTAATTTTGACATCGGAGCCCCTCCTTTTATTTTTCAAAGTATCAAAAACTCAACTCAAGATATCAAATACCCAATAATTTTTCAACGGAACCTCAAAATTTTCCCCCAAAAACTCAGCACCACAAAGTTCTCATTCCGTCCCCGCAGGGTCATCGGATTATAAAAATGAAAACCGCCATTTCTGGCGGTTTGATGTTGTCAGCTACCCATTTTCTGTTTTGTGCAAGGATAATAGTCTGATCAACGAGTTCAGACCGACTTCATTCGCTCCCTTGTCGCGAAGTATTCACGCAGGCAGTTACCGCAGTTTTTACAGCCGGTACTCCCTTTGTCTCCTTCAATCTTGCCGCAGGAGTGCACAAGAGGATTGTCCTCGAACATCTTCATGATTCCGCGCCACGCTTCCGTGGTGATAGCACGATATTCGTTCAAGGTCCTCTTGCGGAGGATGTAATTCTTTTCCTCGCACGCAGGGATGCCTGTCTTATAATAAGCCAAGAAAGTCAGGACGACCGGCACCTTGCGAGAGGTGTAATGTTCCACGACATACTTCACGAGGTCCAAATTCCACGTATTCACGCGCACCCTTACGAACATGAGATTCGTCGGTGGAACCTCGAGTTCATGAAAACGGGAGTGCGTCATGTGTCCGGGATTGACCGTGAGGACTACCGGAGCGTTGAACCCCGCAAGATCGCGAGGAATGGACGTGTTGTAGAACTTGTCCGCATATTGCTCAGTGTTTTTCAAAACGAGCTCGCGATTGTTGTTACTGTCGTTGCCATCATTCACGCGGATAACGTGACCTCGAGACATCTTAAGCGAAGGCATGTTGGGCAGATTTTCGTCCAATGGCTCAAGGAACGATCTCCCTGACTGGAAGAAGCAATCCGCGCAGCCGACAGGACAAACGCCCTTCTGAGGAATACAGCACAAGATACCGCTTCCCTTAGTCTTCGGGTTCTCGATGTAGTTTTTTCCTTTTCCCATCTGTCCCTCAACCCCTTTCATAAGTTCTCAAAGGACAATTTTACGTCTCGATTTTTGGTCTATAATCCTCACTAATATACGCGACGACTTTTTCGCCTACCTGCTCAAGAGCGTCAATCCCGAATCTTTGTAGCGCTTCAAGTGTAGAGAGAACCTCGTATTTTTCTGGTTCAAGTTCAAATAGCCTCCCGTGTCTTTCGGGAAAATAATCAATCAGGGTGCGAATCCTCAAATCATATAGATATCTGAGACCCCATTTCGCACACCATTTTTCGATCTCTTCTTTAGTAACAATATTATTTGATTCAGCCAGACACGATTTCAAGAATAAGTGGCCCCATGCGTAACCGAACATCGAAAAACAGGACAGATTCCTTAGATAAATTGAGTGCTTGAAATACGCAATCTTGACCGGGTAGGTGTCTTCGTCTACCACGACGTCGAGAATAACCTCCCATTCTTCGACGGGGGCTTCTCTGCACTTCCTGGCACACTCCTCGTGGTAATGTACCAAACAAGAATCATAACGATATTTTTCAACAACCGGTTATGCCCGCCCCTTGGATCTCTTTCCAGCAAAAAGGACACCTCATAGGCATACCCCTTTCTTTCAAGGTTCATTTGCTCGGCTCAGGATACAACAAAAATCTTAATTTGCAAAATGAGCCTTGTCGCTACCCAAACCTCCAGACCCTTAAAAAACACTAATTTCTTTCTCGTGTTTTTGAGCTTCTGCCCAAAGTTTTTTCATTGTGTCGTCAAAACTATCACCGGAGGCAACGCTATCTAAATATATTTTTTTAAAATAATCTGTCATCTTTACTCCGTCGATGTGTATTTCATCAAATGATGAGTACCCCCAGCCTTTTGGATTAATTAACTCTTTTATTTTTGGATCGCACTGCAATATTATTGGGTCGATTATTTCACTTAATCTCCAAGCTAAATTGGGGCTTTCATATTGATTGCGTGATATTTCAGGGAAAATCTCTTTCCATTTCTTAAACCACAGAAAGTGTACTATTTCGTGTGCTGCCGTTTCAATATTTCTTGGCAAAGACCCATAACCGATATAAAAAGAATATGTATTCAAAAATCTGGGAAAGATTGGCATCATAGTAACAGAACCTGTAATTTGCTTATCTATCGGCCAAGACGTCTCAAATAAATCGGAAAGGGCGGTAAAAAAATCATTTTCTATCTTCTTCCATTCAATAATAAATTCCTTTTCAAATTTTTCTATATTATCTTTATTGTGCTCCCTTTGCTCCTCAAGAACCTTCCTGCATATATCAATCTTATTCTCCTCTCCTGTCGCCTCATCGAGCTGTTTCTTCAAATCGGGATATCTTTTGTTAAAAAGTGGCCCAAACCGTGTTTCGTATACAAAACCTTTTAAAATGCTGGCTTCTTTCTGAGAATCAATCTGTTCTAAGCTAAGTGAGGGTAAAAATTTATTTTCAATTTTATTTTGTTGCTTTTCTATGTTTTCCATCGTCTAAATTTTAGCATAAACACAATAAAAATATATTTTGACCCAAGTCATAATATCTGGTAAATTATGGATAAATTTAGGCCTTCGTAAATATGGAGAAAGGAGAGCGTATGCTTCAAATCCCGGAGGTTTACCTGGAGGCGCTCTGAAACATCCTAATTTCCCTCAAACTCACGACCACCGGATTCTGATTCTATCTTTGCCTGCGCACCACAGGGCAGGCAGGCTCATAAGGTCACAAAAGAAAAAGCCCCAATGGGGCTTTCAATGTTTCTAGCTGTGCAAAACGGGATAAGTTATCGTGAGCAAAAACCTAATTTCCTTAACTTTTTATGCTAAAATGTTTAATATAAAAAAGCTAAATTTATGGATAAACAAATTGAATATATTGCGGAGGCTCTCAAATTAGATCTACCTGATTTTGAATGCCCTGATATTGGCCAAACTCCAGCCGAGATTATTAATAATCTAAAAATCGTTAGACAATTAGACCCAAAGGTTATTTTGGAGATAGGTTCTGCGACGGGCGGATTTTTCTATATGCTTTCCGCGGCACTTTCTAATAAAAAAAGAACCTTCATTTCAATAGATCCTTGGACTGAAGGGACAAAATATGAAAGGCAGTACCATATATATGATGAAACCATCAATAACTTAAAAAAGTTCTACCCCAATAATCAGTATTTTAGAATTCGAAGAAGATCAGAAGATGTTAGGGCGACAGAGGAACTGAAAATAATGCTAAAAGATCAAAAAATAGACTTCTTGTTTATCGACGGAGCGCACACATATCAGAGCGTAATGAATGATTGGCTTAATTATAGCCAGTTCCTAAATGAAAAAAGTGTCGTGGCGTTTCATGACATTGTAGAATATGGAGAAGTAAACCAAGCGTGGAAGGAAATATCTTCTCAAAACAATAATTACACTCATCAAGAATTTAAAGAAGAAGGAATACCCCTTCTTACCTCTTTGGGCGAAACTGACGCAAAGTTTAGCAAGCCAATAGTTTTAGGAGTTGGCTATCTGTTTAAGAATTAAACCTTAACTTAATTTTATTTTACCCAAATTCCCGTAAGCTCACAAAAGAAAAAGCCCCGATGGGGCTTTTAATGTTTCTAACTGTGCAAAACAGCATACGTTATTGCATCCAAAAACCTGATTTCCTTAATTTTTTCAAATATCTGCGGCCGCAGGGCGCGCTGCATCGTGGGATCAAGATTTACAAGCCCAAACAAAATTTTTTCTTGTTTTTTGTCTTTTTGCCAGTCGCCGAGACCGACGATAACGGCCAATTCGTGCCACTTTTCTAAAGAGAGCACCTCTAGCGAATCGATAATTTTCCACGGGTCATAGCCCGGCACATCTTCGCGCTGGACAATAATGTGGTCGGGGATAAGCCAAACGAGGCGTTCTTTAGAATCGCCATAATAATCTCCCTGGAAATCGAGCAGAAAATGGACGGCCTCTCTTATCGAAAAAATCTGGCGCGATTTTTGCATGCTATACCTCCAAACTCAAAGTGCGAACTCTTCTCAAACTACCACTCAAAAATAATACTTACAACCTTTGACAAAGCAATAAAACCTGTTAGATTGAGGCTAAATAGGACATTGAAATTTAAAGGCCCTCCGAAACTTTTGGACACAGAAACCAAGAGGTTAAATAAAAACAAGCTAGAAATTATAAATATCTAGTCAAATCGCCTTTACTGTGAAAAGTTTTGGCGGGCAAAGGGGGAATAGCCTTGATTCAAATACCAAGGGAAGACCGAAAAATGCTTCTAAGATTCGTCAAAGAATATAACCAACATTCTCACAACGACATGGCCGAATCTGCGGCAAAAAGAAACATCGAAGAGGGATTGTTGGAGCTATTTGATCCTTTATATTTTTTCGATATAAAGATTCCTCTGCTGGAGATGAAAAGATGGCGACAGCATTGCTCTAATG
>JAKLHJ010000110.1 GCA_022710205.1 Patescibacteria group bacterium
GCCGGGCTTGAATTGATAATTGCGGTGCTATTGCTAGTTGGCCTTTTCACCCAAGCGGCCGCAATCTTGCTCGCCGTTTTGATGATTGGTAGTTTGGCGCTTAATTATCGCCACGGTGGCAATCATTATTCTAAGAGCTATTACTTCCTCCTCGCGGCCATCGCCCTCGCCCTCTTCGTCCTCGGCCCTGGCCAATTTGCTTTTGATCTTCCACTCTAAATAGCTTTTAGGTTTTAGCTATTAGCTTATAGACTAAAAAGTGATTTTATAGTAAGATTTTTTTGTTTGCCAAGCCGCCCATAGCTCAGCTGGTAGAGCAGTTGCCTTTTAAGCAAACGGTCGCAGGTTCGAATCCTGCTGGGCGGACAATTAAACACTCAGAATAAACTTTTCCAGCCGGAAGTTGAATTCGTCCGAATCGGGATAAGTTTCGTGATACATCGCCGCGAGCTCGGTGAGCATCGCGGCGAGCTCGTCGGGTCGGAAATTACGGCTCGCCCGCACCGCCCGAGCCGCCACCGTTGGCTTGAGTTCGGTCTTCATCACCTCCGGCGCCGCCGTCACAATCATCATGTTTTTGAC
>JAKLHJ010000111.1:0-272 GCA_022710205.1 Patescibacteria group bacterium
CCAGACGTAAGCATTCAACGGCCTTGATCGTGATGAGCCCGGGATCACCCGGCCCCGCTCCAATAATATAGACTTTCCCCGGTTTCGTCTTCTCAGGCATAATTCACACATCGTGTCATTCCCGCGAAGGCGGGAATCCAGATAGAAACAAATAAATCCTTCACAACTCTACTAAATAATTTTATCATACAAATCATTCCATTCAGGATTTTTTTCTTCAATTAACTTTAATTTCCATGCTCTATTCCATTTTTTGATCTGCTTTTCTCTGC
>JAKLHJ010000111.1:282-565 GCA_022710205.1 Patescibacteria group bacterium
GCAGAATTGCACTTATGTTCATAAACCCTTTTGATCAAATCGGATGTCACGCCAATGTATAATGTTCCGTTTCTCTGGCTTGCCAGTATGTAAACATATGATTGCGGCATAAACAAAAACCATCATAATAAAAAAAACTGGATTCCCGCCTTTGCGGGAATGACGTAAAGTGGTATCTGGTTTTCGCCTTCGTACTCTAAAGGGCATAAGCGGGAATAACAAAAAAAAGAATGAATTGTTAAACTTTCAGCACACCAGTTTCAAGAGTTGCTTGCCGCCCTTC
>JAKLHJ010000112.1 GCA_022710205.1 Patescibacteria group bacterium
TGTATCCATTTTATTTTTTTTAATAATTAATAATTTTATAATTTAAAAAAACAAACCCGATTTTCGACCCTGAAAACTAGGGCTTGCTGTGCTAATCACCTATATAAATATAACATTTTGGAAGACCGCTTTCCAACGATGCTGTGGATAACCCTGTAGGAAAGTCCGTATTCCCAGAGTGGATTATTTACCAACATCTCTCGGATTCCGCCTGCCTGCGCAGGCAGGCCTTCGGCTTTCTATGCTGGTATATGACTTATGCCTAGAAACTTCCTACAGGGCAGGCCCCGATAGTAAAGCATAGCTTACTACATTAGCGGGTTTTAAAAACACCCCGCTTAAGCGGGGTGTTTTTTAAAATTTATTATTTTTTGAAAGGAAATCCTATTATTTTCAAAAATTCAGTAGCGTCCTTTTTGTTCTTAGCTGTAGTAACTACTGTTATGCCCATTCCGAATACATCCTTCAAATCTTCGTCGGATGTCTCAGGGAAAACTGTGTTCTCCTTAACGGCCATCGTGAAGTTACCCATATCATCTACGGACTTAGAATCCA
>JAKLHJ010000113.1 GCA_022710205.1 Patescibacteria group bacterium
AATTCTCCATGGATTGCTTCCATTAAAAAAATGCGTAGCCCAAAACGCACACTTCGAAGCGCCAAATTATATTTCCTGCGTGATCCCCACGCCAGAAGTATTTAATAAACTTTTGTTTTTTGTCATTTTCTTTTCCTTTATTGAAAATTGAAAATTGATAATTAAAAATTAATTAAGGGTCCTTAGCTCAGTGGTAGAGCAGTTGCCTTTTAAGCAATTGGTCGCGAGTCCGATCCTCGCAGGGCCCACCCAATGCATCTTTACGGTTTAATCATCGGTCTTGCTATCATCGTCGGAATTAATTACTTTAGTCGAAATCAAAAAGTTATTCCCAAAAGTAAAGAAAATTCTTTTCTTTTTTTGCTTTTAATTTTTTCCATTATTGGCGCTCGACTTTATCATGTCATTGATTACTGGAATTATTATTCCCAAAATTTAAATCAGATTTACGCTACCTGGAACGGGGGACTGGGCATTTATGGGGCTCTAACTGCCGGAGTGATTTATATTTTTTTCTATTCTCTAATTTCTAAAATCTCATTT
>JAKLHJ010000114.1 GCA_022710205.1 Patescibacteria group bacterium
TTTATATCTCTGTTGATGTTGACGGGCTCGACCCTTCTGTGATCCCTCAAACGGGAACCCCAGTTCCCGGAGGATTATTCTGGTACGACTTTTTCAAATTCGTCGAGTCCATTCCGGCGGCAAAAAGGATTATCGGATTTGATGTCGTGGAACTTGCTCCGGCAGAGGGTTCGGCCGTTTCAGATTTTGCCGCAGCCCAGCTGACTTATAACATGATGGGGATTATCAGCCGAAGAATGAAATAGATTACTAATAATCAGATCATGCTGTTTATACTTCCAGTCATTCCCGTGAAGACGGGAATCCATGTATTAAAATATAGAGGATATATCATAAGGGTACTTCCGAAAGCCGCCCGCCTCCGCGATGATGACAGAGTAATAATAAATACTACTTCGGGCTTTTCTTCTTTATGTAAAGAATCTTCTCCACAGCCGCGACAACATTATCATCGTCATCCAGTACATCAATTTTAAATTCCGGATTGATTGCCTCTCCGCTCTCTGCCAGTTCTCTTATTTCGTCATATCTCTCTTCA
>JAKLHJ010000115.1:0-239 GCA_022710205.1 Patescibacteria group bacterium
GAATGTTCCAAAATGCGGGTGGGTCTCACACGATAATGTCGCTGAGCAGAGCAGCCCCAGGGGGAATCGAACCCCCATTTACGCCGTGAAAGGGCGCTGTCCTAACCGTTAGACGATAGGGCCTTAAATTGTTTGCTTGATTGAAAATATAAGATAAAAATGGATAAAAATCAAGGATTCTTGCTTAATAATTGCTTTGAGTTAAAATATGATTGTTTAAAAGCCCCCATAGCTCAATG
>JAKLHJ010000115.1:249-525 GCA_022710205.1 Patescibacteria group bacterium
CGTTTGCCTTCTAAGCAAATGATGTGGGTTCGATTCCTACTGGGGGTACTGAAAATTTATTAATTTTTTTGAAATCGCCTTAAAAAATTTCTTTGTAAATCAAGGCATTTTAATTTTTTGAAAAAATTTTTAATATGTTTTTAGCGGCCGGATTTCTTATATAATAAGGAAAAATCAAACCGGCCTTTGGGGAGGATATATGATTATCTGTTTTATTATAAATAAATAAATTATTTGATAATAAATTTAAAAAACTTTAATATATTTATAAATACG
>JAKLHJ010000116.1 GCA_022710205.1 Patescibacteria group bacterium
TCACGATAACTCCTGAGCAGATATTAAGTGAAGAAGAGGGAACTACAACTCCGGAGATATCTACTTCGATGGAAGAAATAGCCCCAGTCGTTGTTGAAAACATCCAAGAACCTATTACGCCCGAAGAACCACCAGCACCAGTTGAACCACCCGCAGAAGAATCAGCCTCCACAGAGCCCGCAGAAGAATAATTAAAACATCCCATAACCATATGGGTTGTTTTCTTTTTATTTATCCACACCTTTTCTTTAACACATACTCCTCGTTGCATGTTATTATTAATACATGTCTTGGAGACGCTATTTAATATTTGTAATCACTCTAACACTCTTACTCTCTTTCAGCGTGACACAAGCCGCCACCTCCAATTTCTCTAAGGTTCTATCATACCAAGGTAAGCTCGCTACATACCCATCGGGCACTACAGTAGCAGATGCCACATATACATTCAGGTTCAGAATATATACGGCAGAGACGGGAGGCACAGCTATCTTTGACGAGACTATCTCTACATCTACAGTA
>JAKLHJ010000117.1 GCA_022710205.1 Patescibacteria group bacterium
CAAAACGCGATATCCATGGTGAAAGGCGAAGAAAGAATCGTGAGGATACAGCCGCCGCATAGAGACAGTGTCGCAAGGGCGTAAAGTCGTCATTTCCGCGAATACCCAGAATTTGAGTGTCGTCATTCCCGCGAAGGCGGGAATCCAGGACTTATTGATATTACTGGATTCCGGGTCAAGCCTCTATAATGACAAATAAATAATTATGACGCAGCCTGATGGAGGGAAACCGAAAAAAAGCAATGGATTACATTCCTGACATTTTCCCGGATGCGTCTCGTGAAAGTACCAGGCTCGAGAGCTTTGTTCAACGCCACTATTCGTCATACCGACGAAGGCCGGTATCCAGGAAGCCTATGATAATGCTGGATTCCCGCCTTCGCGGGAATGACAATATTACTGGTTTCATGCAGTTTTTCAAAGGTCTCTTGTCGAGTGAAAAGGGGAGAGGTATTGCCAGTTTTTCTTAAAAAATGGTCTGATTGATAACCCATTAAAATATTTGAATTTAATTTTGAA
>JAKLHJ010000118.1 GCA_022710205.1 Patescibacteria group bacterium
AGAGAGGAGAACAACGTTGTGAGCTTGGAGGACCCGGTAGAATACAACATTCAGGGAGTGGCACAGTCTCAGGTAAGACCTGAAATTGATTATACCTTTGCCAGCGGTTTGCGCTCCATTTTGAGACAAGACCCGGACATCATAATGGTGGGAGAAATAAGAGATGCGGAGACGGCCAGACTCGCCATACAAGCGGCTCTTACGGGACACTTGGTATTCTCTACCCTTCACACGAATACCGCCGTTGCGGCCATACCTAGACTTATGGATATGGGAATAGAGCCTTATTTGATTGCACCGACGCTTATTTTGGTAATAGCTCAGAGGCTTGTAGGAAGTTTGTGCGAAGAATCTAAGGGGGAGATTCCCGTTACGCCTGATATGAAAGAGGATCTTACAAAACAATTCGCTGACCTTCCGGAAAATATTAGAAAACAAATCAAGATACCTAATAATGTTTATACCGCGAAACCTTCGGCGACATGCGCTACCGGCACGAGAGGAAGAACTCCCGTT
>JAKLHJ010000119.1 GCA_022710205.1 Patescibacteria group bacterium
TATCTTTGTCGACAACCTCCTCTATTTCCGCGGAAGAAACTTTAGACAACCTCTCAAGATTTTTCTTATAGTCAGGGTCGTCTTTGTTCAATTCACGAAAACCTTCCGTAACTTTTTGAACAGACTTATTAAAATTTTTTATATTTTCTGAAGATTCCATTTTAGAAAACTTTAATTTAATTAAGTGTTATTGTCATTGCGAGCCGAAGCGTCTTGGCTGAGGCGTGGCAATCTAAATTCCTGGATTGCCTGCCTGCCCTGCGTGCGCAGGCACGGCAGGCAGGCTTCGCTTCGCTCGCAATGACGGTTAAGACTAAGATCATTACATCAACATTTCCTTCAATATATCTGTTAAAACTTTTGGATTCGCGGAGCCTTTGGACTTCTTTATCGCAGCCCCCATCAGGAATTGAAGCACCGCGACTTTGCCCGCTTTGTATTCAGCGACTCTCTCGGGATTTTCGGCAAGCACCTCGGCAACAAGCTTTTTCAATTCGCCCGCGTCACTCTTTTG
>JAKLHJ010000012.1 GCA_022710205.1 Patescibacteria group bacterium
TTTAGGCCTTAGAATAAAGGCCACAGGCGTTTTCTAGCGAGGTAAATCATAACTCTGAAAAGAAGAGCGGTTTAACTTTGTGGGCGGAAGACTGAAAAATATGAGCTTAAAAGAGGTCGCGCTTATATCGGGAGCCGCAGGAATACTGGGCATCGGAATAGGATACTTCCTACGATGGTTGGTTCTTCTTGCCCAAAAAGGCTCTATGGAAATTACCATCAAGCAGACAATGCTTGAAGCCAAAACAACTGCGCAAAAAATATTAGATGAAGCAAAAAAGAACTCCGAGCAACTTATAAGAGATGCTAAGGAGGAAGAAAAGAACAGATTATCCGAAGCCAAGAAGACAGAAGAACGTCTTATCAAAAAAGACGAGCTTTTGGATAAAAGGCAGGTAGATATTGATAAAGAGGTAGAAAACCTAAAGATCAAGGTATCTGAAATAAGGGAGATCAGAAGCAAGGTTGAGGAAATGCAGCAAAAGACTCAGGAAGAGATGGAAAAGATTGCCAAACTTTCAGAGACAGAGGCAAAGGAGCAGCTTTTCAATATCATTGAGAGAAAATATGAGGATGATTTCGTCGCCAGGATACAAAAGCTCGAAAGAGATGGCATAGACAGATTAGACAAAAAAGCAAAAGACATATTGTCTATGTCTATCCAGAGACTAGCCGCCTCTACCGCATCAGAAATGATGACAACGAACGTTCCCATACCGTCTGATGATATAAAGGGTAAAATAATCGGAAAAGAAGGAAGAAATATAAGAGCTTTCGAAAGAGCCGCCGGCGTAGAAGTAATCATAGATGACGCCCCCGGATCAATAACCATATCTAGCTTTGACCCAATAAGGAGACAGGTCGCCAGAATGGCCCTTGAAAACCTTATTCTAGACGGGAGAATACAGCCGG
Organism: Patescibacteria group bacterium; assembly: GCA_022710205.1. Taxonomy (GTDB): domain Bacteria; phylum Patescibacteriota; class Minisyncoccia; order Phycocordibacterales; family UBA12445; genus UBA12445. Next base: position 912 of record JAKLHJ010000012.1, read on the forward strand.
CAAAAATAGAGGAGGTTGTTGAAAAATCTAGACAAGAAGTAAACAAAATCATTAAAGATAGAGGGGATCAGGCCGTATACGAAACAGGAGTATTAAATCTCGACCCTAGGATTGTCGCGATATTAGGAAGACTGCACTTCAGAACAAGCTACGGACAAAACGTCCTTCAGCACTCTATAGAAATGGCACACCTTGCAGGTATGCTTGCTCAAGAACTCGGCGCGGATGTTGCTATAGCTAAGGCAGGAGCCCTCCTCCACGACATAGGAAAGGCCGTCGACCACGAAGTCGCAGGCACACACGTTGAAATAGGAAAGAGGATACTTGAGAAATTCGGGGCTGACCCAAGAATCATAAAAGCTATGCAGTCTCATCACAACGAATACGAATACGAGACTATGGAGGCCGTTATAGTTCAAACAGCAGACGCTATCTCCGGAGGAAGACCCGGCGCAAGAAGAGACAGCGTAGAGAATTACCTTAAGAGACTCGGTGAGCTTGAGGCGATAGCAAACTCCTTTGAGGGCGTTGAGAAGAGCTATGCTATCCAAGCCGGTAGAGAAATCCGAGTATTCGTGGTTCCGGAAAAGATATCCGACCTTGAAGCCAAAAAAATGGCTCAAGATATAGCCAGAAGGATCGAACAGGATCTAAAATACCCTGGAGAAATAAAGGTAAATGTGATAAGAGAGACCAGGGTTACAGAATACGCAAAGTAAGCTTAAAACTGAAAGCGAAAATCTAAAAAGATTATTAAAAAACGACGTAAACGTCGTTTTTTAATTTTATATTTTAAATTTTACATTGTTATTTTACATTTTGAGATTTGCATTTTTAGCTATAATCTTAAAATTATCAAAAAAGACCTCAAACTTTACTAAAACCCCCAAATATTACGAAATAATATACGACTTTTAGGGCCGTTGCCTAAAAAATGGCTTGCTGTATAATTATATTCAAATGGTCGAAACATTTTAAATTATTCTTTAACTAATTGAGCATACGGATTTGAATGCAGAACGAGGCGAAAGCTGAGGCTTGCAAGGAGATGTGCTAATAGTACATTGACGAGCAAATGAAACTTTCAACAAAGTTATGCGTCAAATACGTTAGTGAAATATATGAACAAACAAGGATTAGTAGATGTAGTACATGCCAAGCTTGGCGGAACAAAAGTAGCCGCTGAGGGAGTAGTAGATTCAATCTTCGAGGCTATCATTTCTAGCTTGAAGAAAGGAGACGATGTATCAATCGCTGGTTTTGGTATTTTCGCTGTAAAGGCAAGAGCTGCCAGAACAGCTAGAAACCCAAGAACAGGAGAGACTGTAGAGGTTAAGGCCATGAAAGTTCCTAAATTCAGAGCTGCAAAGGCTTTGAAGGATGCTGTAAAATAACGCTCTTTGCATTCAAAAAACAGCCCTCACAAAAGGGCTGTTTTTGTTTGCGCTAGCGGTAAAATAAAACCGCACATTTCTGTGTAGCCTGCCCCGTGAAATTAAAAATAATTTAACGCAAAACGAATACTGCGTAAAAAAAATTCCCGCTTTCGCGGGAATAACTCTTATCTGCTATTTCACTGGGGGTATTTTTTTATGAGAAGTTAATTCTCATATCTCACAACAGCGAACCTTGTGTAGGCTGGCCATATGGGATCATGGGGAACGATACTTAATCTTTTTCTTCCCCAGTTCATCCAAAGCTGTGGCGCGCACAACTCTCCACGATAGTCGTGGCAAATTGAGCCGAGCGCAACGACAGGATATCCGGGAAAAATTTCTTTCACATCGACACCAAGAGCAAAGAGGGGCAAAAGAGTGGTCGGATAATAATTTTTATTATTCATCCAACGTCTCACCTGCCCTGAAGTTGTCGGGTAGTCAAATGAGATGAGATAAATATTTTTACTACCAAGTTCGCGACCGTTGTCTCTAATAAGAGCGGCGAGAACTTCGGGATCGACCCATTTCGTCCCGGTCGCTTTTATATAATCATCAAGATTCGGGAATGCGACATTCACAGAGTATGGTCCGGAAATTTCCGGAGACTCGTAGACAGGATTATCGTGGGCCTGTGCGGGCAGTGGTCGGTTTATCATCAAGAGAAACATTACCGCGGCAAACGTGAGCAAAAGCAGAGCAAACAAAAATTCAATAAAATAATTTTTCACGTGAGTGCCTCCTCTCTAATTTAACCCGCCGAAATTTCTCAACACCTAGCACCAACATAAAAAACTGAGAAATTTTGCATTCCCCCAACAAGAACCAAGATAGAAATAATCTCCATGGAAATTTTTGCGGGCAAGTTTTCAAATTACTCTTAACCTAAAATCACACTAGCATATTTACTAGTGCGATTCCAACAAATTCTTCTGTGTGTCATTCCCGCGCAGGCGGGAATCCAGAATATTCTACTTTACGTGATACTTCTTTCGAATCTTCGACAGCTCCTTCTCCTCCACTTCCTCCTTCTTTTCCTTTCCCTCTTCTCCTAATTTTTTAAGTTCTTCATCGGACAACTTCACCAACTCCCCCGCTCTCTTTTCCAAATACTCTTCGGTGTTCAAGCTCGGGTCATCCAAGACTTCTTCGAGCAAAGCGTGTAGAGTGAAACCTATCTTCGGGCCCGGAGCAAGCTTGGTCACCTCCATTATCTTCTGCCCGTTTATCTTAAGCATCCCTACAGTGACCGGCGCCCTCATGGCCTCCTCTATCATAGATTCATATTTACGAAGTCTATATGGAGTCTCTACAGGCCTTCCCATCCCGATCCTGTCGCAAGCGCGGACATTCATAAGCTCCCACACATTCTCTTTCCCGACGTTTCTCACGATCCTCCTTACCGCCGACAACGTTATCTTGTCTATATCCGTGAAAAACATATGATTTCTGACGAGCCTCAAAACCTTATCGGACGTTTCACCGGGATACCTTAGCCTTTCCATTATCTTCTTAACCATTCTCTCCCCCACAACATCATGGCCATAGAATGTGAAATCTTTTTTCTCTTCGCTCCAGCCCCTTGTTCTAGGTTTCCCAATATCGTGAAACAGCGCGGCGAGCCTCACCTCCAGAGACCATTTCTTTTCTCCGGCATGACCGAGCGCGCGAAGATTATGCTCCCACACTTCATAAATATGATCGCTGTTTTGTTTCACACCTATACCCTCTTCAAGTTCAGGGACAATGTAACTGAGCAACCCAAATTTTTGACACATGACAACGCCGACGACAGGGTCGTCTGACATTATTATTTTAGAAAATTCATCTCGTATTCGTTCTTGAGAAATTTTTTCAAGAAGAGCTGCATGTTTTATTATCGCCTCACTTGTTTCACTGGCAATTGTGAAACCAAGTTGAACAGAAAATCTAACAGCCCTAAGCATTCGAAGAGCATCCTCTCCAAATCTATCGGACGCCAAACCGACTGTCCTTAAGACTTTGTCCTTTAGATCTTCTTGTCCTTTATAAATGTCCTTTAGAACTCCTGAAGAAGGATTATAGGCAATTGCGTTCACCGTGAAGTCTCTTCTGTGCAGATCGTCTTCAATATTTTTACTAAACTTAACTTCGTCCGGATGTCTAAAATCAGAATACTCTGATTCAACTCTGTATGGAGTAACCTCAATTACTCTTAACGACTCTCTAAGACGCAAATCTGACTCCCCTCCCTTGTCCGCAAAAACTTCTTTTTTAGAAGTTTCGGCGGATCCAATCTCTTTCGCGATCTCCTCATTTACCACACCAACTGTTCCGTATTTATTTTCATAAAAAGTTTTCGGAAATAATTTTTGTATTTCCTCCGGTGTCGCATTCGTCGTCACATCCCAATCTTTAGGCTCTCTCTTCATCAAGACATCTCTTACACACCCTCCGACAAGATACGCTTCGAATCCACCCTTCTCCAAGGTTTCGGTTGTATATAAAACTTCTGTCGGTATGGTGAGTTTCATCTTAATTAAATTACTTATTATACAAACTATGATCTGGAGAAAATATTTGTATTAAAGCGTTTCGTAAAGATTCTTCCAAACTGATCTCTCTGGCAATCATGCCGCCGGAATAGTTGCCCCAGGTCTCACTCGGCATTTTACCATCTTCCTCCTCTATCATTGCCATAACATCACAATGTTCCAATTTTAATTCGTCCATTTTCTTTAATATGAGATCCGGAACTTTTAGACCGCTTGAATAACCATAAAAACTCTTCTCATCTTTATCTAATATTGCACACCAAGCCTCTTCATAAATATGACCGTGTCTCTCAACCAGCCCGCTCTCTAGTCCGATAAAAATATCTCCGTCTTTAATGTGCGCCTTCGCGTCTCTCGCCCGGTTATTCGCCCCATCAAAAGTTTGTTTGTCGTAAGGGGTATCGGGGACACCTGAATAAGACGGATACCCGGTGATAAAAAGATTCCCTCCTCCAACGAGCTGTCTGATTATTTTTTCGGCAACTTCGATCTTTCTCTTACTTGCCGACCCGATCACAAATTTCATATTTGGTTTTTCGTATTATAGCGATATGCGCATAAGATCCGGCCACAAAACACTCAGGCCTTTCCTGACTTGCGCGAGAGTACAAGTGATCATAAAACTTCTTTTGTGCGGATAGCGAGAATCGGACTCGCGTCTCAACCTTGGCAAGGTCGTGTTCTACCACTAAACCATATCCGCGTCAAGTCTTTCAAAATCTCTACTTTCTTTAATCGATTATAGTATCTCCTCCCCCAAAAATCAACCCCGAAAGAGCGGCTTTGATATTTGATCAAAATTAATGTAATCTTTACTCATTGAAGATGCTCCCGTGGTGAAATGGATATCACATCGGTCTTCGAAACCGCTGTTGGGGGTTCGAGTCCCTCCGGGAGCACAGCGACCGAGCAGACCAACTGCTTGGTCTGCGAGGGGGACGAGAAAAGGTTCTCCGTTATGTTTTAGAAATATTTATTTCTAAAATATCGGAAACCTATACCGTCGCCGTAGGCGAAGAGTCCCCCCTCCGGGAGCACAAAATTTAACGTCAGTTAAATTTTTGAGCTCCCGAGCAAAGCGCCTGCGCGCTTTGCGTGAGGGGCTCGAAAGGCGCAGCCTTATTTTTGTTTTGCGAAGCAAAGGCAAAAATGGCGAGCCGGGGTTGCGAAAAATTTCCGTCAGGAAATTTATTTGCGACCGAGTTCCTTGTTTAACATACCTTATTGCCGAAGTGGTGAAACTGGTAGACACGCACGCTTCAGAGGCGTGTGAGAGTGATCTCGTGGGAGTTCAAATCTCCCCTTCGGCACAAATTAATAGCCATCGGCCATTATCTAATACGAGGAGATTTGAACTCTAAGAGAGTCGGGGAAAAATGGTTTTCCCCGTAGAGTAAAACATTAAAAAAACCGTGGGTTTTTAAAGCGCAGGCGCTAGCCGAGCAGTAAAATTACCCCCTCCAGCACAACAAAAGCCCCATATCGGGGCTTTTAGTTTCACAAGAAACATTTAAATTATTAGGTAGCAACAAAAAATTCTAGGAATATCTTTTTCCCTAAACATTGCCGATTGGCCAGCAGAGTAGATAATATTTTATTAGTCTGTGATAGTCGCAAGGCTAACGAATAACTCTATTGTAAAGAGTTAAATTTAATAACCGAGGATCTGCTAGAACCCCGCGTCACAAACCCCCTCTTTTTTAATTGTCATATCACCAGTTTTGCGAAACCCACCTACCAATGTCCTATAGAATTTTCTATCGGACATTAATATTTTATCATATTTTTCTATAAGACAAGCAGTTATTCTATGAAAAAGTGTGGATAAACCTGTGAATTGTGTGTATAAAGGACATTCTTATCTAGTCCTTTATCTGTCCTATAGACCTTTTTCCGGTTATGTCTTTATTTAGGGCCATATTTTAGTCTATTGCGAGACAAATAGCGAACTCTACATCGTGTATCCCCTATGGATTAACCCATTTTTATGTTTCACGTGAAACTTTTTAATGTGTTTCATATGAAATCTTTTGTGTTTATGGCTTATATTTTCACATGAAACACAGCAATAGATGTATTTAAAGCCTTGTTATAGAAGCGGATTATGAACCTATTGCCGTTTTTTACAGTTAAGCATAATATTCCAATCATGGCTTGGCAGTTGGATGCAGAACGAGGAGAAGGCGAGTATTGTGACGAAGATGTATAACACATACATTGAGGAGTAAACGGAACCTTCGACAAAGTTATGCGCCGACTGACGAGCCATGACATGGCTATTCAACAAGAAATAGGACAACTAGGTGAAGATATCGCTGTGAAATACCTGAAAAACAAGGGTTATTCAATAATTGAGCGTAATTATTGGAAAAAATGGGGAGAAATAGACATTGTGGCAGAAAAAGCTTGCCTTATACACTTTGTTGAGGTTAAAAGTGTTTCATATGTAACGCCAAACACGGGCGTTACATATGAAACACCCGCTTTTGACCCGCAAGATCATATGAATAAAGAAAAGATGCATAGACTGAACCGAGTAATAGAAACCTATCTTGCAGATAAAGACATGGAAAATGAGTGGCAGGTTGACCTTATGCTGGTTTATTTAAACAAATCAACAAAGACGGCAAAGGTCAATTTGATAGAAAATATAACGCTTTAATAACAAAAATTGCGTTTTTTAAAATATCTGATACTATGTTTGAGTAACAGAAACGCCGTTAGGCATAATGTTTCATAAAGGGCAGTAGTTTGATTTTATAATAACGGAGTGTGGTGTAACGGTAGCATAAATGCTTTGGGAGCATTCAGTCCGGGTTCAAATCCCGGCACTCCGATTGATTGCGTAGCGAGCAATCAGTGTAAAAGAGCCAACTGCTTGGCTCTTTTAGGGATTTGAAAGGCTTCTCCCTTATTTCTGAAGAGCTTTGCTCTGAAGAAATGGGAAAGCCATACTGTCCTCGTAGAGGAAAAACCCGGCACTCCGAATTTTACAGAGTAAAATTCTAGTGCAGCAAAGCGCCTGCGCGCTTTGCGTCGGGATTTGAACGGCAGAGCGATGTTTTGTGAGCGTCTGGCGAACAAAACCGCGAGCCGGTGCCCAACCCGAGGAGGCGGAAGCCGACGAGAGGTGCGGGCTAATCCCTGCAACTTGTGACCAAAACCGATACTTCCATAGGGAAAAAGTCCCAACATGTTTCTCATGAAACACAAAAATACCCTTAAATTATGGCAATTTTAAACAAAAAAGACTATTTTGCCCAATTATTCAAACTTCCGCTGGCGGCAGGTGGGCTGTTTTTTAACAACAAAAACGAAATCTTACTTTTAAAACCAACTTACCGTGACGGTTATCTGATACCCGGCGGGATGGTCGAAGAACAGGAATCTCCTCTAACGGCTCTCAAAAGAGAAATAAACGAGGAAATAGGCCTTCAAATAGAAAAAGGGGATATATTGTGCATAGATTACAATCCCAAAAACGACTCATACAATTTTGATGATTCATCAATCCAAATAGTTTTCGACTGTGGCACCTTAAACAAAGAGCAAATCAACAAAATAACATTGAGCGAGGAACACTCCGAGTTCAAATTCCGTTCTATCGAGGAGGCGGTAAAAATGTGCAATCCAAAGTTGGCTAAACGCCTACCTAAGTGTATTGAAGCTCGAAAATTGAATAGATGTGTCTATCTTGAAGAGGGAAAAGCTGTCTCGTAAAAAGCATCGGGCCCGGCACGTTTCCCATGAAACACCCTCAAATAATCCTATTTATCTAGGGCCCCTTACATGTGAAACAAGATTATTGTTATTACATATTTTCTTTCTTAATTTCTGGATTGCCACGCTTCGCTCGCAATGACAAATAAAGCATCGCGTAGTTCAATGTCTCCTAAAATTGTCATTTCGACTTTATGGAGAAATCGCTTATTTAATCAAGGGGTTCCTCGACAAGCTCGGAATGACAAGGGTGAAGAGGCCCCAGTTAGAAGTTCAACTAAAACCCAAAATTAACTTGTCCCGCCAGGAAAGTCCGACCAGCGTTTTGTGGTTTTTGTCTCTTTTGCAACCGAAACCGCCTGCGGCTATAAATAATGGCGCACCCCCCAGCAGGAAGGTTCGAATGAGCTACAATTATAATTAGTGTTTCGTCGCACGGTATCCGCCTATCGGCTCCCTTATTTCTGATATAACTCCCATTGATAAACCTCCTGCGGGGTAAACTTGCATTTAAATAACCTTTGTGCTATCGTGTCGGTATGCTAAAGAAAGACAACAAGGCCAAAATAATCAAAAAGGCCAGAAAACACGAAACAGATACTGGATCTTCAGAGGTTCAGATTGCTTTGTTAACCGAGAATATCAACAAACTAACCAATCACTTGAAGGCTAACAAGAAAGACTTCCACTCAAGGAGAGGACTTCTTCAGATGGTTGCAGACAGAAGATCTCACATGAAATATCTCGAGAAGAAAGACAAAAAAGGATTTGACGCTCTCGCAGAAAAACTAAACTTGCGAAAAACAAGCAAGATAGACTAAAACAAAACGTAGTTTAAAATGGCTATCATCAAACAAAAAAGTCAGAGGGTTGGGGTCTTCATAGATACTCAAAACTTGTATCACAGTGCGCGTAATCTATATGGAGCCAAGGTAAACTTTGGCGCTATTTTGGCTGACGCTGTGGCCGGTAGAAATCTTGTTAGGGCGATTGCATACCTCATCACCACGGAAAGCGGAGAGGAGAGGGGATTCTTTGAGGCTCTTGAGAAACTTGGAATTGAAACAAAAACAAAAGACCTTCAGATATTCTTCGGGGGAGCCATGAAAGCCGATTGGGACGTTGGTATTGCCGTTGATGCTATTAAGCTCGCGCCAAAATTGGATGCGATAGTTCTTGTTTCCGGAGACGGAGATTATATTCCTCTAGTAGAATACCTTAAAGCCACAACACAAGTTGAGCTGGTTGCATTCGGCAAAAGCTGTTCCGCAAAACTGAAAGACGCTGTCGATGATTTCATAGACCTCGGAGGAGATCCAAAAAGATATTTACTTGGACAGAAACCGATAAAAAAGTTTAGCAAGGGTGGGCAGAGTGCGGCGGGGGCAGGGCAGGAGAAAAAAGTTTAGTATTATTCGCAGTTAATTAATCGGGGTTTGGTCCATAGATAGATAGCATTGAAATAAAAATTTCAATACTAGAATCTAAGGGTCAAATTCTCAAAAAATAATATGCAAAGAAAAGAATATTCTTTGGTTGTTGGTGGTAAAACAGTTACCGCGATTTTTTCCGATATGGTCGCGCAGGCAAACGGTTCTGTTGTAATGAAAATAGGGGAAACTAGCATATTGGCCACGGCCGTTATGTCTAGCAACTTAAAAGATGGTTTGGACTATCTTCCCCTCACAGTAGATTACGAAGAAAGATACTACGCAAGCGGAAGACTTCCGGGAGGGCAGTATGTCAGAAGAGAAGGAAAGCCATCCGAGGAGGCCATTTTAACCGGAAGAATCGTCGATAGAACAATTAGACCTCTTTTTGATCAGAGCATCAGAAACGAAATTCAGGTTGTTGTAACAACACTTTCTTTGGACGGAGAAAATGATCCCGACACAATTTCTGTCCTCGGAGCATCTCTCGCTATTGCGACTTCAAATATCCCTTGGGGTGGACCTGTAGGCTCTGTAAGGGTTATCGTAAAGAAAGATGGAACGCTCGGAATAAACTCCGGTCATTCAGAAAGAAAAGATATTCTTCTCGACAGCTATATCTGCGGACGAGCCGGCACGATTAATATGATAGAGACAGAGTCGAAAGAAGTCACCGAAGACAAAATCAAAGAAGTCTTCGAGCTCGCGATGTCTGAAATCACAAAGATAGAAGATTGGCAGAAAAAAATTATCGCCGAGATTGGTAAAGACAAAAAAGTTTTTGAGAAAAAAGAACTTCCAAAAGAGGCAATCGAACTTTTTGAAAAAGAAATCGGTTCCAAAATGGAGTCTATCGTATTCAGCGGTTCCGGAAGCAAGATGTCTCACGACCTTCTCCATGAATGGTTGGATATTTATACAGAAAAATTTGAGGACTCGGCAGACAAAAACTTGGCCGCAGGATATTTTGACGACAAAATAAACGACCTTCTACACGAGGAGGCCATAAAAAATAACAGAAGGGCGGACGGAAGAAAGATGGACGAACTCAGAAAGATCGAGGCGTCTGTCGGAGGAATCTCAGACATAATTCACGGATGCGGGCTCTTCTACAGAGGGGAGACGCACATGCTTTCTGTCATAACACTTGGCGGACCAAAAGACGCCCTCCAGCTAGACGGAGCCGAAGTGGCTGGTGAGAAGTTCTTTATGCACCACTACAACTTCCCTCCATATTCATCCGGTGAAACAGGAAAAATCGGTAACACAAATAGAAGAATGATCGGTCACGGCGCATTAGCCGAAAAAGCCCTCAGAGCGACACTTCCATCCAGAGAAACATTCCCTTACACAATTAGAATTGTTTCCGACACAATGTCCTCAAACGGATCTACCTCACAGGCAGCCATCTGCGCCTCATCTCTCGCCCTTATGGACGCCGGAGTGCCTATTTCAAGGCCTACAGCCGGTATCGCCATGGGTCTTATGATGGATTCGGAGGGGAAATATAAGGTTTTAACGGATATTCAGGGACCTGAAGACCATTATGGAGATATGGATTTCAAGGTTGCCGGAACAAGAGTCGGAGTAGCCGCTATACAGCTTGATATAAAGATGGATGGAGTGCCTGTAAATGTCCTTGTAGAGGCTATGATGCAGGCCAAAAAAGCGAGACTTGAGATCCTTGATGTTATAGAAGGCGCGCTTCCTGCTCCTAGAGCAGACTTGGCAAAATCAGCCCCTAGAATATTCAAGATTCACATTAATCCAGAGAAAATCGGCGCTGTTATCGGCCCCGGCGGAAAGATGATACACCACATTACAGATACGACAGGCGCAGAGATAAATGTAGAGCAAGACGGAACGGTATTCATCACAGGAAAGGCTGAAGGAGCCGCGGCGGCAAAGAAGGCCATCGAAGAATTGACCAGAGAATTCAAAATAGGGGACACAATGATCGGTGAAGTTGTAAAACTAGCCGACTTCGGAGCTTTCGTAAAAATCGGCATGGATACAGACGGACTTGTCCACGTTTCCGAGATTGCTCCTTTCAGAGTTGATAAGGTTGCCGACTTCTTGAAAGTGGGGATGAAGGTTCCTGTAATCGTAAAAGATAAAGAAGGGGACAGAATCAGCCTCTCTATAAAGAGAATAAAGCCTGATCTCTTCAAGGCTCCCGCATCGGCATCAATGCCTCCAAGGCCACCGATGACACCTCCGGCAGCTACGCCAAAGATATAAATTTATAGAAAAACCACCCGATGGGGGTGGTTTTTGTTTTTGTGATTATATTATTTTAGCCCTTTCTTCAACGGTTTCAAACGTTTCTCCTTTACCGTCACTTTTCTTCAGATGGGGATAGAGAAGTATCAACGAGAGGGCTCCAAGAAGCGCCCAAAGCCCCGCCCCAACGAATAAAACGTTAAACCCATATCTATTAGCTATTATTCCACCGAGTGCGGATGATATCGCAGTGGCCACACCCACAGAAAAGACGCTCTCCAAACTCCACTCAAAACTAGTCCTGCCGCTATCTATATGCCTGGTGAATATTCCATACCACGCAGGAACCGCAAACGCCATAGAAGCACCCAAAAAAGCCTCTATCGCGTATATGTGCCAAGGTAGCGTCGCGAATATATACATAAATAGAGAAAAACTAGCGATTACTTGGCCGCAGACAAGAACAACGAAGTCATCTTTCTCCCCATCCGTCTTGTCCAAAAACTCGGCGATAGGCAATTGAAGAAATGATTTTGCAATCCAATAAACTGAAGCGGCAAATCCGGCCACCTCGGCATTTCCCCCTTGAATATTATCAACAAGAAAAATGGCAAATATTGGAGCAGATAATCCAAAAGCTGAATTGATAACAAAATCCGACATTACTAAAGTTTTGATGACACTATTTATTTTCATCCCGTAGTAGAATTTTAATTTTTAAAAATATCCCCAACCTCATAAAAAATCCCATAATTGCCTATTTGGCGCCTTTCCCTCTCTTAAAATTTCACTACAGGATTTTCATGGATTAATTATAGCAAAATCATTAACCCTGTTAAGTAAAATTTTTAAAAAAAATTTAATCACGATTAAATTTTTGCTAAACAGGGTAAATAAAAACCGCCTCTTTCGAAGCGGTAAAAACAACTATAGATTTGCGTAAACGGTGCGCATAACCCAAATTCCGTTTCTGCTTTCACAGATTCTTTTGTAGGTGGGTTCATCTACCAAAACAATGCTCGGAACACCGTGCACGACCGATCCTTCCTCACGCACGCGATATTGCTTGTAACCGGCAATAAACGCCTCACGATCGGTATCGTTTAAATGCAAGGTGCACCCATCGGGACAATTGTTACAAATCCAAAGCTGCCGAACCACCCTGTATTTATTCACTGAGCATCTCCAATCTGTTTAATTTCGTAATCAATCCAGAGTCCGATAATGTATTCCTTATCATAAATAAAATGAGTGGAAATAATCTTCTTGTCCGGATTATTCTTGACCCACCATGCCTTTTTGATAACAAGGTCCATGACATGAATTCTAGGCGAAGCGAAATGGTCAGAAACATGGATGACAGCAGTGCACTCCTTGTCGTCGTCGATGAAAGAAGAGTAATCTCCTTCAGCGTGACTGGCGGTAATGACAAACATGTTCATCGAAACCAAGATAGTGAAGCACAGGGCAAAAAATAGGAATCTTTTCATCGGAAAACCTCCCTTTTTATACAGTGACCACATCATAATCTGCGCTAAAAGACCAAATGCCATCTGTGCCGGAAGAAATGTAATTGAGAACTTCCTCGCTCACAAAAACAATCTCAGGCGCACCAATTGGAATACCGAAACTACTTTCTACATGTCTCCGCGCAAATGCTTCTCTATCCCTTTCGTTCTTATGGAGAGAAGACCAGTCCGAAGAATATGAAAAGGACCACCTTTGACGAACGACCGCGTAGAGCATGAACGCCTCCTCTATTTTTTATTTTTCCTGAACGTTTTAAGGTTATATCCCTGGAACCGAAGCCATCTTTTCCACTCTCGAAGCTCTTTCTTCATAAGAGGCTTGGTCATATCTAAGCCGGGATTAGGAATCATTTGATTTCTTGCCGCCCACATGAGCGCTTGACCAGCCTCATGTTCGAACTCTATCCCCGACGTCGATAAGACCGTGGCTTCATAAACTATTTGGGCTAAGGTTGCTAATCGGTCTCGATTACCGGCGACGCCAGAGAGAGTCTTATAAATTTGGTTATTGATATCTTTATATAATCCCGACAATTTATTTATTCTCAAAAGATCAAAAGCCAACCGGTCTAAATATCTCTGACCGAAACCCCTTGCACGAACCCCGCTGTCCGCAAAGATAGTGATATTGGAACGAGAATTGTCGTCCTTATTCTTTCCAGCCTTCTTCTTTGGCATATCTCGGACCTCCTTTTAAATGTTCTTTTTCTAAAGAGAGATTAGCATAAAAGGGGAAAAGGGGGAATGGCACTTGAAGCAAAACAAAAACAGAGCTTACGCTCTGTTTTTGGCTGCAAGTGCGGGATGGGAGAATCGAACTCCCAACCTCGGTTTGGAAAACCGATATTATACCATTTAACCAATCCCGCTTAGATAAACTACAAAAACACTCTAATCCCACCAATCAATTATGGTAATTATAAATTACTATATTTTATTATTTTTATCAACCCTGAAAACTATTCCTGAAACTTTATGTCATCATCACAAAGAAGGCAACCTGCCCCTTGGCAAGAACTACATGTCATTTTTTCGTTATGACATTCATCTTGGTACTCAGACTCGTTGTTGCAAGTTATACACTTATACATTGTTATTTCAAAAATTTATTTAATTGAACAAACTTTATATTCACAGTATACACGGTATACGAGAGTGGTCAAACATAAATAAATTATTTTTTTTATAAGTAATTAAAATTGACTTTTACCACAGAAAGAATAAGATAGAAAATCGACTAGAACATTGAAAATAAAGTGAACTGGAGGAAACTATG
>JAKLHJ010000120.1 GCA_022710205.1 Patescibacteria group bacterium
GAGGGTCAGGACCTTGAAGGACTTGTCATTCTGATACCCTAAAGGGCACTTGCCGCAGGCGAAGAATCTCAGAGGCGGAACAGTAAGATCCTTCACTGCGTTCAGGATGACAACAGTTTCGTCATTGCAAACCGTTTTGCCGTGCTGCTGCTTGCCAATCAGTCCCAGCTTCAAGGCAAAACGGTGTGGCAATCTGCCTGTTTACTTGCATGCGCTAATGCCTACAGCAGCAATCAGGGAATGTGTGACCATTTTCAACAAGCAGGGAGATCGCTTCGTGCCTCGCGATGACGAGTGTTTCGTTTTTGCGACGGAGTAGCAGTAAGTGAAGCAAGCCCCGTAAGGGCTTTAAAGGCAGATTGCCGCGCTTCGCTCGCAATGACAACCAGGCGCTCGCGACGACAAGTGTTTCGTCATTGCGAACCGTTTTGCCATATTTCCGCTAACCCATCAGTTCCGGTTCCAGGCAAAACGGTGTGGCAATCTGCCTGTTTACTTGCATGCGCTAAT
>JAKLHJ010000121.1 GCA_022710205.1 Patescibacteria group bacterium
CTCTATCAGCTACTCCTTTTTATTTAAAATACTCTCTCCTTTTTGATAATCCCGAAACTTTATTGTTTTATATGGATTCGTAAGGAGTGTAGTAGTGATGTTGCTACCCCAGTAGCAGAGCAAAGCTCGCTACGGAGCAAGTCTTCTTTGAGAAGCGATGTCTCTCAAACATCACCACCTTCACTCATTGCGAAGATGTGGAAGTATTTTTGAACCTTACCGTAGGACTGTCTCCCTCTTTTTCTTTTAGTCCTACAACTTAGTTACAACTTGCTCGGATCTTGGTTAGGTGATCCGCCTTGGCTACTTTGAGTGATTTGTCTTGATTTCAAGACTTCGCCAGTTGCACATCTTTTTAATTGGTTTAGGTACTTGTTACGTGTGTCTCATTGGACTTGTCCCGTAGCGAGCTTCGCTCTGCTTCTGGGACTTTAATCGTAACAACACAGTATAGCATGTTTTAAACAAAATGTCAATGATTTTCTTGCATTTTTATATTTTTTGTCAA
>JAKLHJ010000122.1 GCA_022710205.1 Patescibacteria group bacterium
AAGTTTCTTGGATATCTTGAAGATTCGTTAAAACGAATTGAGAACGGCACATACGGAATTTGCGTTGAGTGTATTGAAGAACCGCAGCATCTTTGTCCTACTTGTCCGTTGATTCCTAAAGCAAGGTTGGAAGCTGTTCCTCACAGTCAATTATGTTTACCAATGAAACAGAAACAAGAGAAAAAGTAAAATCAAAAATGAGTCTTGTTCGTGAAATTATAATATTTGATTGTCATTCCCACGAAAGTGGGAATCTAGTTAATAGCATTTTATGGACTCCCGTTTTCACGGGAATGACAAATAAGGGGCAAAATCTGAATCAAAGCATTAACATTTTTAGTGGGAGTATTGAGTAGTTGAAAGCGCTGTATCTATCATTTGCTGTTGTCATTATTGATCAGGTTACGAAGTTAATGGTTAAGGGTTTCTCGATTCCATTCCTGAATATAAATTATGAAGGAATGTATCTTGGGCAAATGATTCCCGTCTTTGGTGATTTTTTTAGA
>JAKLHJ010000123.1 GCA_022710205.1 Patescibacteria group bacterium
AAATTCCGCTAATCTTATTCATTGTCCGTTATTAAATTATCCGATCAAAAAGAAGGGAAGGAGAGATCGGACTTCTCCTTATCAATGGGTGATCAAGCCCACCTATCCTATGCAAAGATACAAAAGAAATTGGTATCGAGCAAAATAGTTATCTTTGTAAAAAATACGCTTGATGAAAAAGGCTAGTCCTATTACGCATTCATTCGCGAAGATAGACCCAAAATATATTGACAAGATTGGGCAATTCCCAAATCGTAGCATTGATCCTGCACTAAAGGATGCTAAATATTATATGGAATGTACTAAAGCCATTTATTCTATTTTTGTTAATGATCGTACTTCCTGGGGTGCGTCAGCGTTTAATCATGATAATTTACTGCGTCTTTATGGTAATGGGCAACAGCCGGTAGATATTTATCAAAACTCCATGCTAAGAGAGTCAGCGGAGCCTAGCGGTGGGCAGCTGGCGAATCTTCCGGTATCTCGGGTAGCCAAGAAAGAGGGG
>JAKLHJ010000124.1 GCA_022710205.1 Patescibacteria group bacterium
GTCCGAGAAGGTGAAATTTTCCCCGGAGACGCGGTGGGAGGTGAAGAAAACGGAAACCGGTGCAACCCTCATCTTTGCCCATCCCGGCGGCGGCAAAGTTTCCTTGAGCCTGGATCGCGGAGAATTGAAGAAACTGTTGGCGTCGTTGAAAGAGGCTGATGCGTAAAAAAGACTGATCAATAGAAAATGATTACGTCCCTGACAATCTTGTTTGACAGACCATGTGCTTTCATATATTGAACATGGCGCTCTTTGATGAAGAGATGAGAGCTTTGCACAACCACTCAAATCGTCTTACCGGCGAATACCCTGAAGGGCACGCGTGCCGGTATCCAGGAAACCTTTGATAATGCTGGATTCCCGCCTTCGCGGGAATGACAAAATTGTTAGTTTTATGTATTTGTGCAGGGCTCAAAAAACAATAAAATAACAGCTGACGCTACATCATGAACTCACAGAAAATTAAGGAATGGACGACTCATGAAGAAAGCATTGATCACAGGC
>JAKLHJ010000125.1 GCA_022710205.1 Patescibacteria group bacterium
GAGCGCCGACAAAGCGAGTACGGCCAGACGTTTGCCGGTGACTTGCCCGGCTTGATTTTCACTACTGTTCATAAAACCCCTGAGTCATTGGCAGCTTGGGCTGCTCTCATAACATCCGTGAGACAAGCCGCCAGCAGGCTGCTGGCGACGGCAATGCTTTAAGGAACTGCTGATTAAATCTATTTTGTCATTCCCGCGAAGGCGGGAATCCATGAGAAACAAGGTGCTGGACTCCCGCCTTCGCGGGAATGACGAATTAATCAGCGCCTCCTTAACCCCCCAGCGCCGACTTCAGCGACTGAACTTCTTCCTCGGATTCATTAATGATTTCTTCCAGTGTGTCGGCATCGAAAATGGTCTCAAGCATCGAAGTATCGACCACCCCGTCCAGTTCCGGGTCGCGCCAGCTCGACTTGCGATTGGCGATCTTGTTGGCGACGTAAAGCACATCGGTCAAAGATTTGAGCTCGACAATTTCCCGATCGGTTTCGTGCTCCTGC
>JAKLHJ010000013.1 GCA_022710205.1 Patescibacteria group bacterium
AGCTTGTCGAGGAATGACAATCCGGGTCGATTTAATTTTTTAGAGCAGGCTTTCGGCATCCACCTTAACGGCGAATCGGGGAGGCAGTATTTTGAGTATTTCGGGTAGGGACATCTTTTCCGGGTCGTCACTACCGGTCGGTTTTTCCGGCCAATTTAACGGGTTCACTTTTATAAGCAGGTTCATACGCGCTTTGCCGCCCTGTAGATTTGTCGCCGATCTGAATTTGTCCGGGTTCCATTTTTTTAGGAAGACCGCCAGCTCGTCAAATTCTTTTGCGACCACATCTTCCTTGCCTTCGCCCGTAATTTTAATGAAAAGTTTGAATGGTGGATAACTGAAATTTTTTCGCAGCAATATTTCTTCTTTGTAGAATTGTAGGGCATCGCCTCTGACTATTTTTTCAAATACAGGATGATCCGCGCATCTTGTTTGTATAACAAAATTATTTTCCGCCATAAGCTTGGCGTTTACCAGATAGTTGAATATTCTTTCGTTTATTTTGAAGTCCGGGATGAAAAAGAGGCTGTCTGTCGATATGATCGCAATATTTTCCACCGGTTTTGTAAGATAAAAGAGAGCCATTTCCGTGCCGACAATTACAGACCCTTTGTTCTCTTCAAAGTTAGACATCATTTCTTTACCCTGCTTGTGAGTTTTTACCGATTCGCCGTCCATTCTAATCACGTTTGCATTCGGGAAAAGGCTTCTGACTTCATCTTCTACGCGTTCTGTGCCAAATCCCACCGGGCGCAGATTCCAGCTTCGGCACTTATTGCAAAGCACGCTCGCGCTCTGGCCGGTCCCGCATTTATGGCAATAAAAGACGTTTGAATTTTCTTTTCTATGTAGCGTGGTCGTGCTTCCGCAATTTTTGCATGAAACTATCGTTTTGCAGTCACCGCATATTGTCGCGCCGGAAAGCCCCTTTTTTGTTGTCAGAAGAACTGTATTCTTTTTTGCCTCTATCGCGCCTTCAAGCAGCTCAAGTAGCTCACTTGAGATGGCCCTAGTATCAAAATTATTTTTGTCTTTTTTAACGTCGAGCAATCTCGGCATTGTCCTGCTTATGAGCCTGTATTTGAAAAGCAGAGACGGGGAGTATTCGTCCGTTTCTTTTTTGTGAATTGTCTCTAGCCGTAAAACGGTGTCTCCGAAGATGAGCCTTAAAGACAATTTTCGGGCGAGTTTTTCCAGGAAAATCCTTGAGTCTATGAATGGCCTAAAAATGGTTTTGTGTGCGGGGGAACTTTCTTTTTCTACGATGACCGTCTCAAAGCTATTGTCTAGGAAACAGGCGAATACAGGGGTTCCTATCACGAGGAGCGGGTGCGCCCTCTCTTTTATGGTCTGGCTGGCGCTTATTAGTTTCTTGGGAGAATCTTCCGGTCGCAGGACAAGCGCATAGTCTTCTATGCCTCGTTTGAGATTATCGGCAAAAATATTTACCTCGTGCATTGTGGGCAAGCACAAAAAGACGGAAGACTTTCTGGCAAAATTCTCTCTGATGAGGCTTTTGTAGAATGCTATTCTGTCCTCAAGCGGCGCTTGCACAAGCTCCACGGTATGTTTTCTTTCCGCGGTCGTTTCTTCGGCAGGGGGCTCCTTTTTCTTTGTTTTTATTTTGTGTAAATTCTTTTCGTAACCCTTAAATAAATTGTTCGGCACGTAGGAGCTTAAGATTTGGCCGAGGTTCGCCCCAAAATAATCCGCCGCTTCTTCAGCCGCTTCCATAAATTCTTTTGAGAAAAATCTCTCTTCACTAGCCTTCTCTATTTTTTTAAGCTCGAAGTCAGATCTCTTTAGCTCGGTCTTCACGTCTTTTATGAGTTGGGTAGAAACGAGTATCGCAGGGATCCTCTTTTTTCTTATCGGCACGAACACCAGAGAGCCGGGTTCAATATCTCTCATTGTGAAATATGAAAGTGAATCTCTGAAGACAGAGTCGCCTATGGGTATGACTGTCGCCATTTTTATCTCGGCCATGCCCCTATTTTGTCAAAAAGGAGGGCCGGGGACACTATTGACCCAATCGAATATAATTGTTAGTTTCTTCTGATGACAGGGAGACACATCGCACAAAAAGCGAAGAAAATAGAGGCCCCAAAAAGGGTCTTTGTCGGCATGTCCGGAGGAGTAGATAGTTCTGTGTCGGCGGCACTCCTAAAAGAGGCCGGTTATGAGGTAATAGGAGTATTCATAAAAGTCTGGTCTCCCGACTGGTTGCCCTGCGACTGGAGAGAAGAGAGGCGTGATGCTATGAGGTGCGCCGCAATACTTGAGATACCGCTTCTTACACTTAATTTAGAAAAAGAATACAAAGAGGAGGTTGTGGACTATATGATACGCGAATACAAGGCCGGCCGAGTCCCAAACCCTGATGTTATGTGTAATCGCTCGGTAAAGTTCGGGGGATTTTTCAATGAGGCGATGAAGATGGGGGCGGACTACGTCGCTACGGGACACTACGCGCAAACAAGAATTAAGAATTACGAATTAAGAATTACGAATGAAAAAATAAAAAAATACGAGCTTTTGGCCGGGGAAGATAGAAATAAAGATCAGTCGTATTTTCTTTGGACGCTCAAACAAGAACAACTTTCAAAAACTTTGTTTCCTGTGGGGGGTCTCAAAAAAGAAGAGGTGAGGAAGCTTGCGGAGAAATTTGGTCTGCCTACAGCAACAAAGAAAGATAGTCAGGGGCTTTGCTTCTTGGGCAAAATTGACGTAAAAGATTTTTTAAAAAGATACATTAACGCGAAAGAGGGGAAGGTCCTAAATGAAAAAGGTAAGGTCGTGGGTCATCATGACGGAGCCGTATTGTATACGATCGGAGAGCGCCACGGTTTCGCAATAGACAACAAAAAACCGGATGATGCGCCTTACTATATTGTAGGCAAGGATATAAAGAAAAATACGATAACCGTTTCTCACAACAAGGCTTCCGGCAATTCGGCAGAGAGGGAGATTGAAATAAGCGATTTGAGTTTTACTCTCGGCGAGGCTCCCGTAAAAAATAAAAAATATTCGGCTCGAATAAGATATCGCGAGGATCTGAAAAAGTGCGAAATTAAAAAAATATCGCCGAAGAAGGCGACGATAGTTTTTGATGAACCCGAGGAGTCTGTGTCCGCCGGGCAATCTCTCGTGCTTTATGACGGCGATATTTGTCTTGGTGGTGGTGTGATAATCGGCTAAAGAAATTTTGTAAATAATAATGGTAGCAACTGCTTGTCGCCCTTTTTGTTGCGTTTTTTCGCCCCTTGGGGCCACGAATGACATTAATTATAAGAGTGGTATAATTAGGGTGTGTCGATTTTTATTAATTAATCGTTAATAAAATGCACAACCTAGAACTCGCAGGGGCAATGGAGTTTGCGGAAGCGGAGGCAAACGCGGTCGTCAACGCAGAGTTGGGAGGTTCAGACGACATAGAGGCGAAAAAATGGAGACATTTGGACGCCTACACAAACGCCCTTCAGGGATATTTGGGCAGTATTGAATAAAAGTCCCTGACGGTTATATTTATCTTTGAAGCCAAGTTTAGGCTTGGTGCGGGTTCTATTAGACAATATTAAAGAGTAATTAGCAGAGCTGGCTAGAGCGTTCGCTTCATTCACCCGCCATAATTTTTGCACGTGTAGCTCAGTGGTAGAGCGCTCCGTTCACATCGGAGAGGCCGTAGGTCCGATCCCTACCATGTGTACCAGGAAAAAATTAAGGAGGGCAGGCGCGGTGGTATATGCGATAGCAAAATTATTTGTGGCCAAGTCCTGTATTACTCATAGTTGATTTTCAAAACAAGATTCGTTAGTATAGAAAAACAATAAATTTGGGCCGTTAGCTCACTTGGTAGAGCGCATCCATGGCATGGATGAGGTAGCAGGTTCGATCCCTGTACGGTCCACTGGTAAAAACATTAACGCCGAAAGGCGTTTTTTGTTTTTTTCAGTGGACCGTAAGCAAAGCATCTTAAATGCTTTGCGTCAGGGGTCGAAGCCCCGATGAGCATTTTTTAGAGTGCCTCGCACGAATAAAAAATCCATCGGTGGGTACTGACCCTGTAAGGGTCGATCCCTGTACGGTCCACAAAATAAACATCCCGGGTGCGCAAGCACTCAGGTGTTTTGTTTATCTCTCGTTTTTTGTTTATAATTTCAACACAACCTAAAAAAATAAATGCAGCTAGAACTAAAAGATTTTGATAAGGATTTTTTTGAAACGCTTCAAGACAAGGAAGAGATTTTTATGTCCGACAAGGGTGTCTATTACACAATTATTTACGATGGTCATAAGGCCGGGGTCGTAGGATATATTCCGGTGGGGACATCGGGTGACACTGGTTTTACGCAGACTGTCTTGGCACCGGAGTTTCGGGGTAAGGGTTTGTCCGGCGCCGCTAAGGAGCTTATGGTCAAAAAACACGGCCTAAAAACATTGCTTGCTACCATAAGGAAGGGCAATATCGTGTCAATTAAGGCTAATGAGAAGATCGGATTTAAAATGTTGAGCGAAGAAAAAATGGCTGAGCTTCGAGCGAAAGGCTTTCTGAAAGAAGGGGATATAAGGATGGAGAAGCGCTATAAATAAAAAAATAACCCAGGCGATGTGCCTGGGTTTTGCTTTATCTTTGGGAGCGGTAGAAGCCTTCTCCCGACATGAGTTTGTCGCGAGCCTCTTCGAACGAGATGCGCGTGAGCCCGTGCTTGCCGGTCGTGATACAAAACATCATCTCTCCTGTTTCGTTGAAATAATTCATTTCGGGGTTGCCTGCCATTGACCACCCACATTGGTGCAAAACGATCTCGCCATTGTGACGTTCGTAGAAATTCCAATAACCCGCGTGCTCGGGCTTGTATTTGGAATTATGCTCATCAATACTCTTCAGTGTCCGATAAAGGACGAGCTTGGGAGTAAGAAGTGCACGAAGCTCTCGTTGCCGACGCACATGTTCAATATAAAGCAGACCTTCCTCATTTTCGGCATTGGCGATCTTGTTTTCCAGTTCCTTTACGAGCTCCAGCTTTTTGTCATACTCGGCATACTTTTCGGCCATTTCCGCGACCTCCCTTTCTTTTCTCTCCTCATTTTTCCTTACATAATCACGATATGCTTGGCGTTGTCTCTCTTTAAATTGTTCATACCGCTTGAGGTTCTCGTTCACGATATTTGCCCTCCTTTTAAATGTTCAATTGTTCGGTCTTATCCTATATCATTATTTCCTTGTGTCAAATAGAAAAAGGAGGGGGTTGACCCCGTAGTGATCCTGTAGTAGAGGTGCGTGGCGCGCCTTCACTACGGGACTACTACAGGGTTGACAATAAACAGGTTTTTTTGCTAGTATACCCCCTATGTTAATGATCAGATTACAACGAGTTGGCAAGAAGCACGATCCATCTTTTCGTGTACTTTTGACCGATTCTAAAAACAGCACAAAAAGCGGTAAATTTATAGAGGTTCTCGGACACTATGATGCCAGAGGAGGAAAGACGGAATTAAAGAAGGATAGAATAAAGCACTGGCTTTCTGTAGGCGCAAAGACTTCCGTAACTCTTCACAACATATTGGTAAATAACAAAGTTGTAGAAGGAAAGAAAAAGAGCGCAATGCCAAAGAGAAAGAAGAGCGCAGAGGCCAAAACAGCCGCTCCAGCCCCGACACCGGCCGCATAAATTTTAATATTAAAAATCCCCACAATGCTGTGGGGATTTTTTGTCGGTGGAGCTTGCCTGCCCCGTAGGAAGCATGCTTAGGGGGAGATATAAATGAATATCGCGTGAGATTTAACGGGGGGTCATTTAAGACCTTATACACAGCTTTCCTTCGGGGTTTTCTTTTTAGTTTGTTTATGCTATAAATATACCCAAGCAGTGCAGGGTCGAAATGACTGCTTTTACAAAAAGATTAGAATTGCAAAATGGAAAAAGATCAGGAATTTCTAGAATTAGTTGCAAAGGCATTAGTTGACAATCCTCAGGACATCAAAGTCAAGAGAGTAGTCGATGAGATGGGAGTCCTCCTTACGCTCGATGTAAATCCTGCGGATATGGGCAAGATCATCGGTAGAAGCGGAAACACCGCCAAAGCCATGCGAACTCTTCTCCGAGTTGTAGGAATGAAGCACAACGCTAGAGTTAATCTCAAGATTAACGAACCGGAGGGAAGCACAAGAATGATGTCAGCTCCTATGAGCCCACAGTCAGCTTCTAAAACAGTTGATGAGGCCATGATGGATCTCAAACTCTAAGACATAATTTAGATTTGAATAAAAACAGCTCCGAGTAATCGGGGCTGTTTTGCTTTTTGTGGAGTTTGTGCTTGAATGCAGGCAGGTTGGTACATTTACAAAAAATACTGAAGGGGTGGTCCTAATGGCAAAGACCTTGATGACTGTTCGACGTGACGGCCTTCGTATCATTACGAAAAGATTGAGCTATACCCAACAAGTTATGTGTTCGGTAACCTCTCTTATGGGGTCGGCTAGCGACCCTGCGGAATTACTCGGCATCGCCCACTATTTTGAACACATGGTGTTTCAAGGAACGAAGACTCGCACGCGCGAGGAAATTGAAAGGGATATTAGGAGATATTGCATCTCTCACAATGCCGATACCAGTTTCCTTCGTACCAGATATTATGGCGAGTGTGCCAAGATTAATTTTGAAAAGACACTCGAGGTTCTGCTCGATATTTATTGTAACCCCATTTTCCCGGAGGATCGTGTCGAGAACGAGCGCGGTGTTATCGGGACAGAGATCTCGATGAGAAAGAATGAAGAAGATATTCTGGCGTTTGAAAATTTTCTTGTCTCTTTATATGGAGCCAAGAGTTTGCCCGGACGCGGTATAATCGGAACGAAGGAAACAATTTCAACCGTGAACAGGAACCTTCTTCTTGATATGCACAAGACTTATTATTCTCCGGAGAATTCCGTTATTGTCGTCGTTGGGGATGTGTCCCACCGCGACGTCGTGAAGAACGTCAATCAATTTTTCCCGATTGGTAAACCGTCCGCATACAGACAGCGTTTCGATTGGCCGAATGACCCGGATTCTCCACCGGCCGAACCTCTGGTCGTCGACGAGAAGCAGGGAAGAGAGTATTCTCGTGTATATTTCGCCTGCAAGATTCCGAGCGGAAGTCTGCGAGACCGGCTCGTGATGAATCTTCTTGCCAAGTGCTTAGACAGGGTCATTTATGATGAGCTTCGCCAAAAAAGAGGCCTCGTCTACACCGCCGGAGCGAGCGATTATTACAAAAGGCCCCTCATCTCTACTTTCTATTCGTGTGCACAGACCGAAGTTCATAACTTCGCGCAGGTCAGAGATATTCTCGTTGACTATGTGCTCAATGAAAAAATTTGTGAGAGCGATTTTGAGATCTTTCGGGAGTCAAAGTTTGTCACAAGCTCCATCGCGCTGGAGACTTCCAGAGAATGGAACGATGCCATCCTTTCTCAGATTATTTCCGGCAATTCCGACTTGGGATTTATCGATAATTATTTTGAAAAGATATCTAAGGTGATTGAGGGAATTACTTTTGACGATCTGCTGAAAATGCGCCTTGAACTCATTCGCGAAGATCGTATGTCCTTTTCAATCGTTACCAACAAGGACTAGTCCTATTTAGCCGCCCTAACTACGGGCGGCTTTTATCTTGCAAAATCTATAAAATAGTGTAATATCTTCCCCATATGGTAGTAAGAATGAGACATACGCGGGCACATACCGCGAACAGGAGATCCCATCACGCTCTCAAGGGAGCGGGCCTTACAAAATGCGTAAAGTGTGCGGCCATGGCTAGAATGCACATGGTTTGCCCATCTTGCGGATTCTATAAGGGTTCAGAGAAAGTGAACACGATGGCGAAGATCCAGAAGAAAAATAAGAAGGAGGCCAAAAAATCTAAATAAATAATTATTTAGATTTTTTAGCTTGCCGGATGTTTTATTAGGATAGCCGGCATCCGTTTAATGTAATTTTGAAAATATTATGGCCAATAGGCATTTAGCGAGAAGTATCGTTTTACAGACTCTCTTCGAGTGGGACTTCGGCGGCCGTAACAATTCAGAATTAAGAAATATCCTTCATAAAAATGTAGAGGAGTTCGGTCCCGGCTTGACCGACTTTTCTTTTATCGAATCGCTTTTGGAAAGTGTTGTAAACAAGATGGACGCAATGGATTCCATTATCACAAAGGCGGCTCCGGAGTGGCCGATAGACAGAATATCTATAATAGACAGAAATGTTTTGAGAATAGGTTTATATGAACTTATTTTTATGGACAAGAGCGAGGTTCCTGCGAAGGTTGCTATAAATGAGGCCATAGAGCTTGCAAAGACTTTTGGCGGCGAAAGCAGTGGAAAATTTATAAACGGTGTTCTTGGCACGATTTACAAAGAGATGGGAGAGCCGGGCAAGGATGAGATATCTAGACCAAAGAAAAACAGCGCCGGAGTAGATGTAACAAAACTCCCCGTGGACAGACTTGGAGGCGCGGTGGTATACGCGATAGACGAGGGAAAAATATTCCTCGCCATGGTGCATGACGTATTCGGATATTGGACTCTTTCAAAAGGACACATAGAGGAGGGTGAATCAGAGGAGGAGGGCACTATGAGAGAGATAAAGGAAGAGATTGGGCTCGACATAGAGATTGGCAAGAAAGTTGGAGAGAATGAGTATGTTGCCAACGATCCCGAAAGAGGAAAGATAAGGAAAAAAGTATCCTATTTCCTCGGCAAGACAGACAAAAAGGAACTTGAATTGAAAGATGGAGGAGGCTTGGACGAAGCAAAATGGTTTGAGGCGTCGGAGGTCGCTGATTTGAAGATTTACAATGACATCGTTCCGATAATTACAGAGGCGATAAAAGAAATTATATTGTAACCCGCCAAAATTTTTTACCAATCATTTATATTATAGACAAATAAAAGACAGCCTATCTAAAATTTTTTAATAATTATTAAAATGGTTATTAAAAAATTTAGGAGGGCAAGTAATCATATGAACGCTCCCGATTTTTCTAAATTTGAAAAAAAGATCTCTGTTGAATTCAAAAACAAGGGCTTGCTGAAGCAGGCTTTCACCCACCGATCTTACATAAATGAAAACAAAGGAACCGGCCTTACTCACAACGAGAGACTGGAGTTTTTGGGTGACGCGGTTTTGGAATTAGTCATTACGGAATTCCTTTTCAGAGAATTTCCGGACAAACAGGAAGGGGAGCTTACGAGCCTCCGCGCCGCTCTCGTGAACACGGTCACAATTTCAAAGATTGCCGGAGACGTGGGGATGAACGACTTCCTTCTCCTCTCTAAGGGCGAGTCAAAGGATGTGGGAAGAGCGAGACAGGTTATTCTCGCCAATACTTTTGAAGCGTTCATCGGGGCACTTTATCTGGACCAGGGATACGAGTCAGCCAAGAAATTTATTTCCGACAACCTATTTTCCGAGCTTAAAACAATAGTTGAAAAATCACTCTGGAAAGATTCCAAGAGCAAGCTTCAGGAAAAATCTCAGGAGGTGCTCAGCATCACACCGGCTTACAAAACCCTGAACGAAGTCGGTCCGGATCATAACAAAATTTTTACGGTGGGGTTGTTCTTGGGAGAGGAGCAGGTATCGGAAGGGAAGGGCCATTCGAAGCAGGAGGCCCAAGAGGAGGCGGCCAAGTCCGCGTTGAAAAAGAAGGGTTGGGAGTAATTTTGTACTCTTGTCCCGGTAGGAAAGTCCGCCTTGACAATGTTGTAATGTAAACCTGAGTCTGCGAATTCGCCTATGGTTTTTTGTAATTTAACATTGATTTATAGGGGTAACTTCCTACGGGACTGCGCGACTCGCTTTTCCGAAGCGAGTCGCTTGACTTTCTGTGGCCAATAAGTAGAATGACGTTATTGACGAATTAAACAAAGTATTATAACAGTATTATTAAACAACAAGGATCATGTCTAAACAACACAAGTTAACGTTTAATCCAAAGAAAGTTACCAAGGACCTGCTTGGAGTTTTGCCGGTAAGGGCCAGAGATATAATAAAGAAGAGATATGGCCTTGAGTCTAGTTCAGAGGGAATGACCCTTGAGGCCATCGGAGAGACATATGGCATAACAAGAGAAAGAGTAAGACAGATAGAAAATTTTGCCTTAAATTCCATCAGAAAGTCCGATGCTTATACTGCGAACGCTGTTTCTTTCGAAGAGCTAAAGAAGCACATGGATGAATATGGAGGAGTCGTGCATGAGCAGGATTTTTTGGATCACCTTACATCCGACAAAGAACTTCAGAATCACGTCAGCTTCTACCTCGAGCTCGGTAGTGATTTCATCAAGTTGAAAGAGGATGAAGAGTTCGCTCACAGATGGACAATAGACGAAGAGCTTTCCGGAAAGGTTCACAACTCACTTAGAAAACTTTACGAGAGCCTCTCGGAGGATGATCTCATTTCAGAAAGCGAGATGATTGTAAAATTCCTCGATCACCTTGAAGAGACCGTTAAAGATATCAGAAACGAAGAGCTCGCAAAGAGATGGATCAAGATGTCCAAGAAAATCGGAAAGAATGCACTCGGAGAGTGGGGAATCGCACATTCTCCAAACATCAGAGTAAGGGGCATCAGAGATCTCGCATACTTGGTTTTGAGAAAGCATGGTTCTCCTATGCACTTCAGAGAGGTTGCAAAGGCTATCAAGCAGATATTTGGAAAGGATGTCAACGAGGCGACATGCCACAATGAGCTTATAAAAGACAAGAGATTTGTGCTCGTAGGTAGAGGTCTCTATGCTTTGGCAAAGTGGGGATATAGTCAGGGGACAGTTCGTGATATAATAAAGACTATAATAAAAGATAAGGGCCCACAGTCCAGAGATGAGATATTGAAAAAGGTTTTGAGAGAGAGATATATCAAGGAAAATACGGTTTTGGTAAATCTCCAAAATAAAAAATATTTCAAAAAGGACAAAAACGGCAAATATTTGATCGTATGATCCAAGAAATTTTAGTCCAACTTTTACAAACCTTTGGCGAGGTGCTTTTTCGAGCATTCGCTTTCGCTCTCCCGTTCCTCGCTTTCATTATAGCTTGGAGTTTATGGAGATATTACATAGTAAGAAATTTTATCGCTAAGGCAGAGTGGGTGATGCTGGAGGTGAAATTGCCAAAGGAGCACCAGAAAACTCCTCAGGCCATGGAAGTCGTCCTGGGGGCTTTTCATCAGTTCCCTACACCGCCGACATGGTATGACTATTGGTGGCTAGGCAAGGTCCCTCTTTGGTTTTCTCTCGAGCTCGTTTCTATAAACGGCGCGGTCCACTTTTTCATGAAAATACAGAAGAGCCAGAGGAGCATAATAGAGAATCATATTTATTCTCAATATCCACAGGCGGAAATACATCAGGTTCCTGATTACGTCGGGGGGATTAATTTTGAGGCGCCCGATTCCAAGTGGAAAATGTTCGGAATGGAGCACGTGCTTGTAAGAGAGGACGCCTATCCTATTAAGACTTATGTTGATTACGGCCTTGACCGGGAACTTTTGAAGGAGGAACAAAAAGTTGATCCCATTACTTCGACGATAGAATTTTTGGGCTCACTCGGTGAGGATGAGCAGGCATGGATACAGATAATCATAATGGCCGCGCAACCGCGATTTCCAAAAAAAGACACATGGTTCGGCAAAGAGGACTGGAAGGGTAATGCAAAAGAGCTTCTCAAAAAATTGTTAAAGAGGGATGCCGCCCCGGGATTTGGCCCCATGATGATGCTTTCCCCGGGAGAGAGGGCGACTGTTGAGGCGATAGAGAGGAGCATGAGCAAGCTCGGTTTTGATTGCGGAATAAGAACGCTCTATTTTGGAAAAGATAAAAAGTTTAATCCGCAAAATATTGCAAATCTTTTTGCCACGTTCAGGCAGTATGGCTCCGTGACCTTAAACAGCTTCAAGCCCGTCAGAATAACCAGCTTTAATTGGTGGGTGGACCCGTTTGGGTGGAAATTGAAAGAATTAAAAAGCTCTCTTTTTAGAGCCTATGTAAGTAGAGGATATTTTTACAGACCATTCAAGAACGTCCCGCCGTTTACTTTAAATTCAGAGGAGTTGGCGACTATTTACCACTTCCCGGGCGCCGTCTCTGTAACGCCGACATTTAGCAGAATTGAATCAAAGAGAGCCGAAGCTCCTATCAACCTCCCGATCTAAAGAGACTCGCTTGATGCTGTCATCCCGACTTTTTATGGAGGGATCCCTTATACTTAAAGGGATTGCCACGGTCTGAGGCTTAGGCGCCTCGCCCTCGCAATGACAATAAGGAGAATACACTATTTATAATTTTTAATTCTTAATTTGTAATTGAATATCATGCATCCCGATTTATCAAATATAATGATGTTGGAGTCTGAGGAACCGAACGAGCCTGGGGGCGAGAAAGCCCCGTCCCCAAAAAATATATTTAATCTCAATGAGAAGGCCAGAAAGGTCTTGTTGGCTGTATCTATTGTCCTGATCGTGATTCTCGCGATAAATTACAACTTCTTTGCCGCGCCGGCCGAACATCCGGGAGGAACAAAGTTTGCCATAACATCCGGAATGACCATTTCCGAGGCGGCTGAGTATTTAAGCGAGAACAATATTATAAAATCTCCGACCGTTTTTAAGACGCTCGTATTTATTATGGGCGGGAGAAGTGGGGTGATAGCCGGAAGCTATTTTATAGAGCACCCTGTATCTGTTTTTCGTATTGCAATGATGGTCACGACGAACGGCTACGGAATAAAAATGTATAAAGTCACAATACCGGAGGGGCTTTCAAATAGGCAGATCGCCGATCTTCTCGCCAAAAATCTGGACAATTTTGATAAGGCCAAGTTTTTGAAATTGGCCAAAGACAAGGAAGGCTATCTTTTCCCGGACTCCTATTTCTTTGAACCGGAATCAACTCCCGAAAAGGTTATCGAGATGATGAACGATAATTACAACGAGAAAATAAAGATGGTAAATCTGGACATCGTCTTCTTTAATAAGCCGATAAAAGACATTATTACGATGGCGTCTATTCTCGAAGAGGAGGCCAGAACAGAGAATACGAGGAGAATGATAGCGGATATATTGTGGAGGAGGATAGAGAGAGGTATGTCGTTACAGGTGGATGCGTCCTTCGTATATTTGCTTGGCAAGGGGAGTGCGGAGCTTACTGTAGATGATATGAAAATTGACTCGCCATACAACACCTATAAATATAAAGGATTACCGCCCGGACCGATCACAAACCCCGGCCTAGCCTCAATTTTGGCCGCCACAAAGCCTCTAAAGAACAAATACTGGTTCTATCTGTCTGACAAGGATGGGATTATGCATTATGCGGTTACGTTCGAGGAGCATAAATTGAATAAAGAAAGATACTTGAGATAGGCCAATTTCTTATTGTCATTGCGAGCCGAGACCTTGTCGAGGCGTGGCAATCCCTTATAATTCAAACTCGAAGGGATCTCTCCATAAAGTCGAGATGACAATAAACCTTCTCGTGTCATTCCCGCCCCCGATCGCGGTCGAGGGTAAACTCCGGCGGAATCCAGTTTCTCTTTTGTTCCGATTTGAAGTAAAATATTCTCTATTAGCGACGTAGGCGAGAGAAGCAGGAAATTTACTTTTAAAATTTTATGCTTGCGAGCCCAGGAGCTAATATACACGCTTTAGCGTCGTCTATTAGGAGAATATTTTTATTTATACGAAATATGAGAATAGCTATTAACGGTTTTGGAAGAATTGGAAGACAATTTTTAAAGATAGCGCTAGAAAATCAGGAGCTGGAAGTGGTCGCGATAAACGATTTGGGTGATTTGGATAATCTCGCATATTTGCTCGAGTTTGATAGCGTTTACAGAAATTATGACAAGAAAGTTGAGACAAAGAATGGCAACCTCGTCGTCGGCGGCAAGACAATAAAATTCCTTCAGGATCCGGAACCTGCGAAATTACCATGGAGGGACCTCGTCATAGACGTGGTTGTTGAATGCACCGGCAGGTTTACCTCGTCCGACGCCGCAAAAGTGCATTTGGATGCAGGAGCAAAGAGGGTAGTCATTTCCGCACCCGCCAAGGATGACATGACACCGACATGCACACCGAATGTGAACGTAAGCGCGCTTACAGAGTCAAAGATTACTTCAAACGCGTCTTGCACAAGCAATTCTATTATTCCTATCGCCGCAATTCTCGGCGAGAATCCGGGCATTAAGCTTTCCCTTATAAACACGGTTCACGGATACACAGCTGAGCAGTCGCTTGTCGATGGCCCGATGCCAAAACTTCACAAAGATATGAGAAGGGGACGCGCCGCCGCGCAGAATATTGTCCCGACAACTTCAGGTGCCGCAAGCGCGGTAGGGAAGACTATCCGCTCTATGGAAGGGAAATTTGACGGAATGGCACTTCGAGTACCTGTACCTGCAGGCTCAATTCTTGATTTCACTTTTATTTCAGAGAAAAAGACCTCTGCAGAGGAGATAAACGATATCCTTAAAGAGGCGGCCGCGAAGCCGGAGTGGCAGGGGATAATTACGGTTACCGACAAGCCGATAGTCTCATCGGACATCCTCGGCAATACGCACGGCTCAATTGTGGATCTGAATCTTACGAGAGTTGTGGGCGGCGAACTCGTTAAAGTAATGGCATGGTATGATAATGAATGGGGATACGCAAGTATGCTAG
>JAKLHJ010000014.1 GCA_022710205.1 Patescibacteria group bacterium
ACCGCATGATCCACTGCTTGTGCAAGTCCCCGTCTATTCCTTTGAGTTTCAGCCTTGCGGCCGTACTACCCAGGCGGTTCTCTTAACGCGTTAGCTACGCCTCTCGGAGGGTCGATACTCTGAAAAGCTAGAGAACATCGTTTACAGCGTAGAATACTGGGGTATCTAATCCCATTCTCTCCCTACGCTTTCGTGTTTCAGTGTCAGAAATGCGCCAGTCAATTGCCTTCGCCTTTGGTGTTCCCCATGATATTAACGGATTTCACCCCTACACCATGAGTTCCATTGACCTCTCACACTCTCTAGTCTTGCCGTTTCCTTCGCACCTTCGCGGTTAAGCCGCGAGTTTTAACAAAAGACTAACAAGACCACCTACACACCCTTTACGCCCAATAATTCCGGATAACGCTTGAGGCACTCGTATTACCGCTGCTGCTGGCACGAGTTTAGCAACCTCTTATTCCTAGGGTACTATCACGCCGGAATAAATCCCGGCTTTCTCCCCTATAAAAGACCTTTACGTCCCGAAGGACTTCATCAGTCACGCGGCGTCGCTCCATCAGGCTTTCGCCCATTGTGGAAGATTCTCGACTGCAGCCACCCGTAGGTGTATGGTCCGTGTCTCAGTACCATCGGTGGGGGTCACCCTCTCAGGTCCCCTAAGCGTCATAGCCTTGGTAGGCCATTACCCTACCAACTAGCTGATACTGCGCAGGCCGTTCTTCAAGCGTCTTACGACTTTACCCCGAAGGGACTATCCGGAATTACCCCGTCTTTCGACGAGCTGTGCCAGACTTGAAGGTACGTACCCACGTGTTACTACCTCGTTCGCCGGTGCCCTTGCGGGCCCCTTGACTTGCATGCCTTATCCACGCCGCCAGCGTTCATCCTGAGCTAGGATCAAACTCTGAAAAAAGAAATTTAAAAATTTCTATAAATAGAACGGAACAAAATAGAGAATACTAGATTCTTATCTGTTCCTAAACAAACAATTAGATCACATAACTAAATGTGTCGCTCAATAATTTTCAAAGGCCGTTCGTTTCTTTCGTCTGTATAATCTATACGAAGCCAAAACAATTGTCAAGTATTTTGGGTCACTTTCTCACAAAATTCGGATAAAATAAAAATACGGCTCTGTTGAGCCGTATAAACTGCACTATGATCTCATCTCGAGGGTGAACTGCTTCACGAAGTAAGCCTTGATAAAACCGACTTTTCTGTCGCGGGAATCATAGAAAACAATGTAATTCTGAAACCTGTCGACACGAGAGACAAGGCTGAGACCAAGCCTGGTCATATCGGGCTTGTATCTTCCAACGACAGACCTGTAAAAACCCATCGGGGCGCCCAATTCCATCGCTGTCAGCATCGGGTCACTAGTCCATCTAAGATTATCTGCAACCTTCTTAAACTCATACGTCTCTTTGTCGTCAACCGCATTGAGGTACACGGGATATTCGGGATATTTATCGAGGGATGCAGAAAAGGTTCCTGTTCCTGAATCATTCCACGTCATGAACTCTAAAATTCTTAAGACATCTTTCAAGTGCTCCTGGACCACGATCTCCCCTGAAGCGAAAGGTTCCCTGATCATTCCATCCATCTCTCATCTCCCCTTTCGGTTATTTCACTATTTCTTTAATTTCAATGATGGGGAAAAACGCTACTTCTTCGTCTTCCGCATTAACAAAAAATATCTTTCCTTCTTTAACACCTCCAAAACGAACATCCGTCTTTAAAGTAATTGAGGCCTCAGCAATGTTGTCCACATAAGCGCGGTCAAACATTGAAGAAGCGCCCATAAGACGTCCCACGGAAATATGGCTTATTTTCCGTTGAGGCTTACTTGTGTCGACAATCCCCCCGGAACGCTTCCTCTTTCCACCGGGAGGAAGAGGTCTATTCAAGAGCGCTCCCTTAATGAAACCCCTTAAAGTCTCTCCATTTTCAAAGTAAACTGTCCAGCCCATCTCTCATCTCCCCTTTCGTTACTTATTATTTTTTAAAGATCAATAGACCAGTTCCAAGACTAACATTTTTGAAAATAAAAACAACCAACAAATGGATTCCCCCGCCTGCCTACGCAGGCAGGCCTCCGCGGGAATGACAACCGAAGAGCAAGAGAAACCAAAAGCGGCCCATCCGGGGCCGCTTTAAAAATATTACTATTTTTTACCCGCCACTTTCTATCTTCTATTTCTTTCTTTTTCCCTGCCATCCCTCCATAAGTAGAAGTAACGGTGATGCCAAGAATACAGAAGAGTAAGTTCCGAAGAAAACTCCAACCGCCAAAATGAGAGAGAATGTCTTTGTTGACTCTCCTCCCAAGAAATACAGCGCAAGAAGAGTGAAGATGGTTGTCGCAGAAGTATTGATCGATCTTACGAATGTTTGGTTCAAAGAAATCCCCACAGTTTCTTCAAAGCTCTTTGAAACTTTGTTTTTCAAGTTTTCTCTTGTTCTATCAAAAACAACGATCGTGTCGTGAACGGAAATACCAAGTATGGCGAGAATTGCCGAGACGAAAAGCAGGTCCATCTCTGTCCCATATTTGGCCCCCATATAGGCCATAATGCCCGTAGGAATAACTGTGTCATGAAGAAGAGCGATAAGGGCAGCGATACCATATTTGAAGGAGCTTACCGGCTGAGACACATGCCTAAACGCAAAAGCGATAAACAAGGCAATCATTATAGAGACAAGGACAATGGCGACCACAGCCTTTCTGGACATCTCCTCTCCGATAACAGGACCAATGGAATCAAATCTTTTTTCGTCAAACTTGGCGCCGTTAATGGCTAATGCCTTAACTACGCTCACCCTCTCGCCTTCCTTAAGATCTCTCATTTTTATGAGAAGCCCCTTATCACCGGTCTCCTGAACAACTGTCTCTCCTATATTTAACGAAGAGAGGGCTTCTTTAACCGCAGTAACATCCGGTCGAACATCATTATAATCTATCTCCATAATTGATCCTCCCTTGAAATCTATACCCAAGTTTAAGCCGTAGTGAAAGATAGAAAAACAAGAAAGTAGAAACATTATGAGCGACAACCCGACGAAGAAATATTTGTGTTTTACGATAAACATTTACCTATTAAGTAAAAATTACTTTTTACTTTTTAAAATTATTTTATTAAAGTATCGACTATTTTAACCCCCAACCGATTCATTCACCGAAAGTAATTTTATCCTGTTGAGTAAAATTAGCTCCGCTAATTTAAATTTTATTTGAAAAATAAAATTTTACTCAACTGGATTACTTAACAGGGTGAATTATTTGAATTTAATGAAATATATGAGCGCTACTATTACCAAAAGTGCAAATGCTGATGATATTTCCATTTACCTTATTTAGTAAAAATTGGCTGATAATGAACTTTTCGAATGATAGCGTTTTTTATATTTTCCATTACTATTTCTATTTTTAGCCACCTAACCAATTTTAAATTTTTATTTTTTAAAAATAAAAATTTTACTGAATAGGGTTAATAAATATGTGAACCGTTACTGAACAAGAATCTCGTCAGTTTTGAGTCCTTAATCCTGAATGAGTAAAGGAATGTCCTCGTAACCGTAATGGCTGTAAACATAGAGATAAGCACGCCGAGACCAAAGGTAAGTGCAAATCCCCTGATAAGGCTCGTACCAAGCCAGAAAAGAATTGCGGCTGTTATCATGCTTGAGATGTTTGAATCTCTGATAGATGTCCAAGCTCTGTCGAATCCTTCCTTAACCGCGTCAGAAACAGTTCTTCCTTTTTTAAGTTCTTCTTTTGTTCTTTCAAAAATAAGAATGTTCGCGTCTGTCGCCATACCGATAGACATGATTACTCCGGCGATTCCGGCGGCCGTCATCGTCACACCAAACAATTTAAATACTGTAAGGGTAAAAATAATGTAAATAGCGAGTGAGACAACGGCGATAAGTCCGGGCAATCTGTACCAAAGTATCAAGAATACTGCTACCGCCAATGTTCCCCAAATACCAGCCCTCAAATCATCATTAAGAAGCTTATTGCCCAGAGGGGCGCTTATATTCTGTGTTGACAATAATTCAATCGGAACAGGAAGGGCCCCTGAGTTTAATCTACCCACAAGGGTCTTAGCTTCTTCCCTTGTAAAGTTTCCGGAAATTTCAGCCTTCCCCGACTTTATTTCCTCCTTGACTACCGGAGCAGATATAGGCTGTCCATCCAAATAAATAGCGATTGTCTTACCAACATTTTCCTTAGTCAATTTTGCGAATAACGCCTCTCCTTCTGCATTAAACTCGATTCCAACCGTCGGGAAAAGGGAATTCTGCTGGAACTGCAATTCCGCGCTCTTTAAGTGTCTGCCGTTTAATTCTGAATCAACATAGTATGGATCTTTAACGGCAAGCTCCATGTTTATACCTGTAAGGTCAAACTGACCCGTCTCTTTAACCTTGGCCTGTGCCGCCTCGAACTTTTTAACTTCAGCCAAAATCGCGTCTCTCTCTGCTGCAGGTCTCTCGGTCTTGAAATCAAGAAGAGGGGTTGCTCCAATCATCTTAATCGCTTCGGCGACATCTGTTATGCCCGGAAGCTCTACAATAAGCCGATATTCCTTACCACCGCCCAGAGCACTTTTTTCCTCAACCTGGATTACCGGCTCAGAAACTCCAAAAATATTTACCCTTCTCTCGATAACATCTTTGAGTGCGGACATTGCGCTACTGACATCAGTAGACTCTGCTAATTTTGATATATCCGCTTTATAAATTAAATGAACCCCTCCCCTAAGGTCTAAGCCCAACTTAAATGGATACTTAGCAAAATAAGAGTCTTTGTTAACCTCTCCCGAATAAACTGCATATCCTAAAAGGATACCCACAAGCAACAATAATGTTGCCGATAATCTAGTTTTTAACATGAGGAATATATTACACGCGAAGACACTATTAATCAACCCGGCGAACAATCGGGATAACATTAAAATATAAGGTCAAATATGAGATTGTTAAAGGTTGTCGCGGGACCAAAGGTCTACAAGATTGCTAAAAAGCGCGGCCACAGTGACTGGCCCTACCCCCCCCGGAACAGGCGTAAAAATATAGCTTTTTTCGGCGCAGGCGGGGTCGGCATCGCCCATGAGCTTGCCTGAGGCCTCAGAAGTGCCAGCATCAACAATTATCACCCCTTTGCCCCCATTTGCATCGTCTACACCGGGAAGCATCTCCAGCTTCAAGACGCCCGGAACGCCAACACCCGTTATTATCAAATCTGCACCCCTAGACAATGTGGCAATATCCTGCGTGTCTTTCTTCGCGGTCATTACATTCGCCCCCTCGTGTTTAAGCCATGCGGTGATGGGTTTACCGACAAGTCTTCCTTGGCCCAGAACGAGCGCGGACATTCCTTCAAAATCTGATACACCGGAACGATTCAGAATTTCTTTTATGGCGCGTACCACCGGAGGCAAGAACCACTCCCCTCTTGAGAATAATTCGTATGACGTTGTGGCAAGAACATCTACGTCTTTCTGCCTTGGCACAGCATCCAATATTTTTTGAATATTTAAATTTTTAGGGAGGGGCAGCTGCACAACCACACCGCTGTGTGTAGAAGATATTTTCATCACCTCTTCTTCAAGCTTGTTCTCTTCTATTGTCGGTTCAAAAACAAAAAGATTAACTTTTACGCCCAAACTTTCCCCAAACGCTTTTTTCTTTTTAATGTATTTTTTTGAAACAGCATTATCGCCCACCAACACAATCCCGAGCGATATTTCTCCGCATTTATTATCAGCGCACAAAGAAGAAACACGCTCCTTAAGCGCAATTCTCATATCTTCAGAAATTTTGTTCCCGCTTATTATCATAGATTGTTTCAAATAACCAATACTGCCACATTTACCGCCCTCTTTCAACCCCCTTAGTCATTATTTGGTCAGGCGCTTCGCAACATGAGAATCGTCATAACGCAAAAAGGCAAAAATAATGAATGAGAGAACCCCCAAAAGGGCACCATAATAAAATGCCATTTCCGGACCAAATTTATCCCAAATATAACCAAAAATGAGGCTCCCAGGCAGAAGTGCGAGGCCGGTAAGGGCATTATAAATGCCGTAAGCCGTGGCCCTAAGCCTGTCTTCTTGGACCAGATCGGCCACGATTGCTCGCCCAACTCCGTCAGTAAAGGCGGCATAAATTCCATAGAAGGCAAAAACAAACCAGATAGCGAAAGATGAAGTAACTTTGGCGAAAAGAACATAGGCGACAGAGAAAATAAGCATTCCTATCATATAAGTATTTCGATGGCCTATTTTGTCTGACAGAGAACCGGCCGGCACCGACAGAATAGAGTATGTGAGGTTGAACACCAGATAGATTATCGGCAAAAGATGCAATGGGACCCCGATACCACTAGCGCGCAGAATTATGAGCGCTTCAGAAACTGTGCCGAGAGCAAAAATAGTAGATGCGATAAGAAAAACAATAAAAGGAACTCCCAGGTGTTTGAACTCAAATTTTATATCAACCTCTCCGTCCCTTTTCGCCCCGGGTGGAATTTCTTTAACGAAGGTAGCAAG
This sequence comes from Patescibacteria group bacterium, assembly GCA_022710205.1. Taxonomy (GTDB): domain Bacteria; phylum Patescibacteriota; class Minisyncoccia; order Phycocordibacterales; family UBA12445; genus UBA12445. The sequence continues at coordinate 6,558 of JAKLHJ010000014.1, forward strand.
CACAAGCACCGCCACGGCCGAAGCGACGAATGAGAGCAAAAACAAAACTCTATAATTATTGTTTATGAGCGGAAGTATTAAAAAGGCGACTACAAGCCCAACTGTAGCGCCTAGCCTATCCGCTCCTCTGTTAAATCCGAACGCCCTGCCGACATCACCATTTGAGACAGACGAGCTTATGAGCGCGTCTCTTGGGGCTTCTCTTGTCCCCTTGCCCACCCTGTCCACGAACCTGACGACAAGAACATGCCATGGGGCCATAGCCACGGCCAGTATCGGCTTCGCAAGAGCAGAGAGGCTATATCCAAAAACAATGAGGGCTTTCCTTTTTCTTATCTTGTCGGACAAACGGCCGGCAAAGATCTTTAGGATGCTCGCGGTCGCGTCAGCAAGCCCCTCTATGAGTCCCACGAACGTCACGGACGCCCCCAAAACGGTGGTCAAAAATATCGGGATGTATGAAAAAACCATTTCCGAAGAAACATCGTTCAAAAAACTCACCACCCCCATTGTGAAGATATTTTTGTTGAAACCGAGAATTTTCTTTTCTTCTTTTTCTTGCATCCCGTTTAGAAGCAGGTCGCGGTCTCCCGTGATTTCTGCCATTTATAAGTTTGTAAAATCAACTTCCCGCCAAAACCATGTCGCGTCATTCTTAAACTGCGACCGCGGCTTCTAACGGGAGCATAAGGCTAATTATAACAAGCACAAACCAATCGGCATAATCTTGCCCATAAAATAAAAACACCCCCATTTTGGGGTGTCTTATAAATTGTCTTCTTTTTTATCCTCTTTCTGTATCAAATAGTCATATCTACCCCTCTCTCCCAAGAGCGCCTCTTTGGCTGAATATAAAAGTTCAAATTTTAATTTCTTGGCCAGCTTGCTTCCATCGGCAAAGACCGGATAGGATAGATATCTCCAAATACCACTTTTTGAAGCCCCCTCACTGAAACGCGAACCGAACAAAGCCAGGAATAAGCTAAAGAAAAAAGCCGGTAATTTAAAGATGGATTTTCCGGTGTAAGACGCGATATCTTTAATATCCACAACATCCTCAGCAACAACATTAAACACTTCATAACCCTTGAACGGAACCTTGTTGAATACAAGAACCGCCAAAAGATCTAGCAGGTCATCCTCATGAACATACTGCAGTCCATAATTGCTGCCTGTATCAAACACGTAAGGCAAAACATCAAGCACTCTTAATACTGGCTCTCTTTGAAGTCTTAGCGACACGCCCATCGGACCGCTTATCATTCCCGGCCTAAGCACAAAAACGCTTTTTGTCCTATTAGATATACTATAAAGTTTTGCCAGAAGCGCCTCTGTCTCTTTTCTCAAAACAACATACGAATATTCGCTCTCTCTAAATATCTCCCCCTCCGAAAATCTTTTCTCTTCGTCGTTCGTTTCTTCGGCACCATAAGGAAGAATGGAGCTCAAGTAAATTATTTTTTTAAGCGGGAAAAAAGTAAAACAATACTTAAATATTTTCTCAGAGGCTTCAAAATTTTTAATGCTATCGGGATTTTCGTTCAGGTCCCAAGCAGTATGTATAGCAACATCAGGAACCGAGTCCTTGAGAAGTTCTTGCCAGCCATCCTTTGATAGATCGGCCTCGATCCACGTTATTTTCTTCTTTCTTTTTAAAAGCTCCGGCATCGGCATGGCGTCAACGGCTATGATTTCTCTAACATCCGGGGAAGAACAAAACAAATCGCATACCATCCTGCCCACATATCCTGCGGCGCCAAATACCAATATGCGTGATGGTATTGTATAAATATCGGCGTTAGAAGAGATTTTTATATTTTTTTTGGGTTTGACCATATGCTTTAACGTAAAACTAAAAACTAAAAACTAAAAGTAACATTTTAAAACTAAAAAATATTTTAAATTTTAAGATGTTATTTTTCACTTTTCATTTTACGCTTTTCGTTTCTCTACACTCCGCTTCGAGAAAGCAGAGTCTTAATTGTCTTAAGCGCAATCTCTAGCTCAAGCGCCAACGATCTGTTCTTTATATAATACAGATCATACGCTAATTTCTCGCGAGTCTCCTCTATGGAGTGCGGAGGCTTCTCGTGATGGATTTGCGCCCAACCGGAAAGGCCCGGTTTCACAAGGTGCCTCATACTGTAATAAGGGATCTCTTTTTCGTATAAATCTACAAGCTTAGGCAATTCGGGGCGAGGACCGACAAGAGAAACATCTCCCCTTAAAACGTTCCATAATTGAGGGAGCTCATCTATTCTACTCTTCCTAAGGAATCCTCCAACTCTTGTAATTCTCGGGTCATTCTTCACTACCCACTTGCCCTCGTCACTTACGGACATTGTTCTAAACTTTATGATATTCACGAGCCTGCCGTTTTTCCCTACTCTTTCCTGATAAAGGAAAACCGGCCCGCCATCATCAAGCTTGATTGCTAAATAAACAAAAGGGTAAAAGATGAGTGAAAATATGGCTAATATAAAGGATGTAACGAGATCAAAGCTCCTTTTTATAAAATCATATAAAAATCTCGGTCGATCGGGATTATTTTCTAAAAACCATTCATCATTCACACAAGAAAGTGAGATCTTATCAAAAAGACTCTCATAAACCCTCTCTGCGTCTATTATGTTGAAGTCTGACGACAAAAGTCGATAAATTATAGCGCTATTTTTGTTGTTGCCCCCGCATCTCAAATTAACAATTATGCTTCCGGACTTATTATCTCTTGCAAACTGAAAAATATTTTCATCCAAATTATTTAACACAATCGGGTTCATTCCGTAATTTTTATTTTTCAGTATCTCCTCCCCTATCTCTCGTATTTCATCCGAGTCGCCGACCAGGATAACGTTTCCAATCTTCGAGGAACGAACGAGGTCAAAAATATTTGTCCTGATGAAGATAACAAAAGCGGTAGAAAATATTAAACACAGCAAAAGATTCGTCTTTGGGGTCACTTCCGGAAAAGCGAAGAGATAGAAGAAAGTTAGAGCGACAAATCCGTTTATTACACTTACATTAAAAATTGCGGTCGGTAAACTTTTTTTAAGCGCCGTAGTTTGTTTGTCATAAAAGCCAAAGATGAAGAAAGATAACATCCAAAAACCGAACACCGGCAAAAAAGCAAAGAAATTTGTCTCAAATGAAGTAAGATCGGGGACCTGCTGATATCTTATAAACAACGCCACCCACAAGGCCAAAATAAGCGATAAAATATCGCCCAAAAGCAAGAATATAGCGTCTTTTTTACCTACTAATGTCATTTACCCCGTTAAATCAAAAAAATAATACCAATAAAACTTATTCACAGCACCATAACCTATTATACCCCATATTTTGGCTCTCTTCTTATTTATCTGGGGTTGGGACCATTTTAACCTAAAAAGTGTTATAATTAAAGCAAATACGTATATGGCCAAAAAGATTAAAATCATGTATGCCGTCACCAAGTCCGTGTTTGGCGGAGCCGGTAAGTATGTGCTCGAGCTGGCCACATCGCTTCCAAAAGACAAATATGAGGTTGTAGTCCTGTTTGGTGGAGCCGGAATATTGATAGACAAGCTGAAAAAAGAGGGGGTCAGAACAATCTCTGTCCCGTCGCTCGAAAAGGCGATAGATTTAGAGAATGATATAAATTCATTCAACGAGATATTGGAGATATTCAGAAAAGAAAAGCCGGACATTGTCCATTTAAATAGCTCAAAGATCGGAGGTATGGGAGCCCTAGCCGCCAGAATATCAGGAGTGCCGAAGATTATCTTCACCGCTCACGGCTGGCCCTTCAATGAAAACAGAAACGTCTTCTCAAAGGTTGCAATTTGGCTTGCAAGCTGGATAACGGTGCTTTTATCAACAAAAACAATTGTGATAGACGAGCACGACTTGAGGCAGGGAAAGCGCCTACCCTTCTGTAGGCACAAATACTCTCTAATTCACAATGGTATTAAGGCGTTCGAATACTTCGAAAAGGACGCCGCCAGAGATTATCTGGTGCAAAAAATAGGCACAGACCCATTTGAAGGGCGAATATCTATAGGCACGATAGCGGAATTGACCGAAAACAAGGGTATAAATTACGGAATTGAGGCAATTTCTATGCTTGCGCCCGCTCTCAAGAAAAAAATATCTTATACAGTAATAGGAGAAGGAGACAGCAGAGAAAAGCTTGAAAAACTCATCGAAGAAAAAGGCCTGAAGGGTAAAATCTTCCTCCCCGGCTTTATGGATAATGCTAAACAATATCTGGCGGCCTTCGACATCTTTATGCTCCCCTCTTTAAAAGAAGGACTGCCTTATGTTCTGCTTGAAGCCGGATATGTTGGGCTACCAATCATAACAACTAAAGTCGGCGGAATACCGGACATCGTCGGAGACGAAAAAACAGACTTCTTGGTGAGATCAAAAAGAGCTGATGCTTTGGCGAGGGCTATGACTGAGCTTATTGTTAACAAGAAAGTCAGGACGGCTCTACGCAAAAAAATAAAAGACAACGTAGTCGCAAGGTTCAACTTCGAACTAATGCGAGAAAAAACTCTGAAGGTATACGGGGCTTAATTTAGGCTGGTCCCAAAAACTCATTCTTCCCCGATAGGAAAGTTCAAACAACTTATAATCTGAACTTAGACATAACGCATGGAATTCGCCTGCGGCTTTTTATTACGGCCACTTAAATAACAACCTCCGAACTTCCTACGGGGCAGGCATATTATCTCTACGCTGGGCCGAGGAATTCATTCTTCATATTGTCCCTATGAGTTGCGCGGGAGTATTTTTTCATACCCATAAGTATTCCTAGCCCCCCAAACTCTGTGAGCAAGTGCGAACCTCCATAGCTCATAAATGGTATAGTGAGACCCGTGACGGGCAAAAGGCCGATATTCATGCCCACATTTATAATAAATTGGCTCATTATAAATATAGCAAAGCCAAGGCTATATAAAGTCTCGAAATTGGTAGAAGCAACAAATCCCACCAATAAAATCCTCCAAAAGATGACACAGAACAAGAAGAAGAGGGCCATGACGCCTATAAAACCCCACTCTTCGGCAAAGGCGGCGAACACGAAATCAGTCTCAAATTCAGGCAAAAAATTCAAACGTGACTGAGTGCCGAAACCGACCCCCTTCCCGAAAACCTGGCCCGAGCCGATAGCAATTTGCGACTGGAAAGCGTTGTAACCTGCCCCTCTTATATCTGACATCGGGTCCAAAAATGTGACGATCCTCTGCTTCTGATGCGGGAGAAAAACAAAAGCCCACAGGATTGCGAACGCTATTGCGCCTAGCGAAAATATCCACAATAAATGTTTTCTAGATACCCCGGAGACGACTATCATTCCAAACCATATCAAAAATATGATCATGGCCGAACCGAAATCGGGCTGGAAAAAGATAAGAACAAAAGGAATAAACATATATGTCCCCGATATAACAAGATGCTTTATGGAGGCAATTTCCATGTGTCTTTTAGAAAAATATTTTGAAAGAATGAGTATGAGAAGTATCTTTGTAAAATCAGCCGGCTGTATGGAGATGGACGCTATTTCTATCCAGCTTCTGGCTCCCTTAATCCTATTTCCCAAAAACAGAACCAAGAGTACTGAGCATGCAATAATAAACAAAGAGACTAGCAATTTGCTGTCTTTTAAAAACCTCCAGTCTATTTGGCTAAAAACAAGGAAAACAATAAAAGAAATTGCTATCCATACAACCTGCCTCTCCGCAAAATAATTGTCGCCGACAAAAGAGTTCATGGTCAAAAGGCCCGCGCCAAGTATGGGAATAAGGGCCAAGACCAATATCCAATCTACATCAAAAAAGGATTGGAAAAAACCTTTTTTATCTGAATTAAACATTATCTGTTGTTTGTGGAAACGTAATCTATTCTAGGCAAAACATCAACTCTTTTCCACTTCGCTCCAAAAGGCGCCGGCCAAGTGAAAGTGACCTGCCCTCTCGAATCTTTATTAATAGATTCAAGCATTGTATTGCTTACCGCCATCGCATTGTCGTTTTCATCATAAACGACAGCGGAAACCTCGATATTCTTTATGTCATAAGGCGAAGAGTTCACGATATCAGCATAAAGTCTCGGGGTATCACCTTCGACCATCTTCTCATTCTCAACAGAAAGCCTCGGCTTTTGTGAAATGTCCCCTACCCTGACCCAACCCTGTTCTTTTTTATTTTCGTTAAACTCAAGCTGCGCCCTGGCGACGGTTCGCTGGCCAGAATCAAGATTTGAAGAAAATATCAAAAATTTTTCATTCGGGTTTATAAACGTAGAGCCCCCCCTATCGGTAACGTGGACGTTCCTTTCGTCAAATACTGAAAATTTATAACCAAAAACAGGAATACCAAAAGCCCCATTCCTATTAACCACAAGCGAAGCCACATCATACTTTCCGTCGATAAGTCTAAAGGGTCTCGTCCACTCTATAGTTAAAGGAAGTATCTCGTTCTCGCAAATAGCAGAACAAGGCCCCCCACAATCGATTCCGAGTTCGCCTTGGTTTTGTTTGCCGTCAGAGCAACTTATAGGAGCCTTAACAAAAAAATAATAATACGCTCCTGCGATTCCACCAAAAATAGATAGCAAAAGAAAAACTATCAATAACTGCCTCTTAAGACTCCATGACATACAATTAAAATTATAAATTCTTAATTAACTTAATACTATCAAAAAATAATCCGTATAAAAAGAAAAGCCCCGTTTGGGGCTTTACGCTATTTAATTTTCTTACCGATAATTCGAGCAGGCTTACCGGGCTTGGCCTTTTTAGCGGGAATATGAATTGCAGGCTTAGCAGGCTCGGGTTCAATTTCTCCCATCAATCTAAACCTATAAATCTTTTGGGTCTCGCCATAACCGTAACCAAAGAGGATTATCTCCCCGATGAGGTCAATGCGATTCTTATATAATTCAAAGAATTCCCGGACCAACTCCTTGGCATGCTCAATAGCCTCATCAACAGAGTCGCGCTGGAATTTTCTATCAAATTCCCTGATTTTTGTGTCGGCGCAACTACCAGCTTCGTAACTGATTTCTCCCCTGAGCCTAAAAATCATTCCAATCTCCCCCTTTTTAATGTTCCTTCTAATATATTTAACACTAAGGACAATAAAAGGTTGCAAAACAAAAACACCCCCAGTTGGGAGTGTTTTTATATTCAGTGCTTTGTTCCGGCGGCTGGCTACTTTCCCCTCCATAAGAGTATCATCGCCACTAAGAGGCTTAACTTCTGAGTTCGGAATGGGATCAGGTGTGACCCTCTCGTCAAGCCACCAGAACAAAACATTGAATCGATTTTAAAGACTGCTTAGGGCAGGGATTCCCAAGAGGGAATCCCTTAAAAATGGTCATTGGGAGTGGAGAGTTTAATCCCCAGAACGGCTCTTTCGGAGAGCGACCGAGTTGAGCTTCAGCCCACTCACTAGTCGCTTTCACACAAAAGCCGTTCCTCCCCGTAACCAAAGTGGCGCCCCATAGAACGGCCTATCGGCATACTCCCAGTCCTTGGGAACGTCCACAGGGGCAAGAAAGCTTAAAGAACAATACCCTAAGCAATCTTCAAAATGAGATCTTTATATAAACAATGTGAGCAAAAATATACTTCGTGGCTTTCAAATTTCCTAATAAGAATCGACTAATTAGTACTCCTCGGCTGAACATATTACTATGCTTACACCTAGAGCCTATCCCCATCTTGCGATGAGCCGACATACGTCGGACATGGTCTTCTACCATGAGTCTAAAACGATTTCTAATCTTAAAGTCGGTTTCCCTCTTAGATGCTTTCAGAGGTTATCCATTCCCGACTTAGCTACAGGGCGTTGCACCTGGTGGTACAGCCCTTAGACCAGAGGTCAGTCCACTTCGGTCCTCTCGTACTAGAAGCAGATCTTCTCAATTATCAACGCCTGCAGTAGATAG
>JAKLHJ010000015.1 GCA_022710205.1 Patescibacteria group bacterium
GTCCCGTTTTCTCAACAAGGACAGCGGACTTCGACAGGCCGTTGCCGGCGACAAACCTCCGGCGACGCTACTCTTCATCGGCCCTATCGGATCCGGCAAAATGCACCTTATCAAATCATTCACCAGAATGATGTTTATGGGAAACGAAAATGCGTTCGTCAGAGTCAACTGCACGCTCTTTCACGAGGGCATGGTTACTCAGGAAAAGATTGATCAACCCGGCTTTGAATTTTTTGCTCGGCTTGAGGCTGAAGAGTCCAAAGACAAGGCTGAGAAAGAACTCGCCGAGATTGACGAAGAATATCTTGCAATCGAGCAAATCTTCAAAGATAAGATTATAAACGGCGCCGATCAGGATGACTGCGTAAGAGAGCGCGACGAGAAAGTAAGTCACATTATCGAAAGACAAAAAGAGGTCGTGGAGAGACACAAAAAATTCGTGCAGAGCATCAAATGGCAACCGGGAAGAGACTATCCTTCCGTTGTTGTCATCGAGGGCATTGACGAGATGCATCCCGGAATTGTGAATGTGCTAAAAGAAATTCTCGATAGCGGTAGGTTCCGAAATGCGAACGGCGAAGTTGTCTACTTCGGAAACTGCTTCATTTTCTTAAAATGCAACCTCATGTCGGAAGACTTCACGAAACCCCAAAAGATGGGTTTTGATACCGGTAACGCCGACGACTCTTTCAACGATCTTTACAAGGCCGCTACCCAAAAGCTCTTAAGGATCTTGTCGATGGAGCTCCTGAAAGAAATCGGTAAAGAGAACATCGTTGTCTTCCGGCCATTCTCCAAAAAGGAACTTATGGACATCATCGACAGAAAACTTTCTGTGCTGGGAACGATTGTTCCCCCGGGAGATGACGAGTCTTCTGTAAGCGTCGTTTTCACAGACAACGCCAAGCGTCACATCTATAATGAGGCGAGAGACCGCATGAACAAGATGTTCGGCGCGGCGCCCATCGACAGAATTATCTCACTTCGCATCTGCAACAAACTCGACAAGGTCATCGCCAACAAGGAATACGACGTGAAGGGCGGCGACACGTTGAGAGTCGATGCGGCAAACGGAGAGATCGTCTTTTACAAAGACGACAAAGTGTTAGCGTGAGTATAGGGAGGCCAAACGGCCTCCTTTTTTCATCCTGTCGGTTTTTATCAAAAAATCGACAGGATGAACCCCGTGAAATCAAGCCTAATTTATCACTTTTAATCATCAATAACCCCCTTACTCAGACCTCGTGGAGAGACAACAAAACCGCCCCTATTTCACTGGGGTCGTCACCCTATATAAGTAAAATAGCCCGTTCCCAACGGGCTATTTAAAATTTATTTAATATTTATATATGTTATTATTAAAATATTAATTAAATTTTACTTAATAAGGTAAATGGAAACAATAAGAAAAATAAATGCCGAGGAAATATTGGACTCAAGAGGCAATCCTACGATAAGAGTTTCTGTTTCCTCCGAGAACATTACAACTTTTGCGGAGGTCCCGTCCGGAGCAAGCACGGGCAAATACGAAGCGCTAGAGCTTAGAGACGGCGACAAAGGAAGATATGCCGGCAAGGGAGTTCTTCTAGCGGTCAAAAATATTGAAGAAAAGATAGCGCCGGCGCTTATGGGCAAAGATCCTCTTAATCAAAAAGGTATAGACGAAACGATAATCGAGCTAGACGGAACAAAAAACAAATCAAAGCTTGGGGGCAACGCAACAATCGGTGTGAGTATGGCCATGGCTCGTTTGGCCTCAAAGATCGAGCGAAAGCCTCTTTTTAAATATTTAGAAGGTATCAGTGACGTTAAAAAATCGAGGGAACTGCCATATTTACAAGCGAACCTGGTGAATGGAGGGAAGCACGCAGAGACCTCCCTGCCGTTCCAAGAATATCATGTTGTGCCGGATACAGAAGATATAAATGAAGCTCTTGAAATAATTTTCAAAATGCAAAACGGCCTCAAAAAAGAGCTCCACGCGAACATAGGAGACGAAGGCGGATTTGTTACTAAATTTAATAATATAGAAGAACCCCTTGAGAAATTCTCAAAAATTGCTTCAAAGGAAGGACTTACGGGCAAAATAAAATACTCTCTGGATGTAGCGGCATCATCTTTCTTTGATAACGGAATTTATGATCTGGGATATAAAAAAATAGATTCGACCGAGCTTCTAAACATTTACAAAGACCTCTGCAAGAAATATCCGATGCTTTCTATCGAAGATCCTTTCGGTGAAGACGATTTTACAATGTTCACAAAAACCGAGGAGGAACTTCCGGGACTATTTGTGATTGGAGATGACCTAACCGTCACGAACAAAGAAAGACTACAGGAGGCCATAAATAAAAAAAGTGTTTCGGGCCTCATAATCAAGCCGAACCAAATCGGCACCCTCACGGAAACTTTCGAGACGATGAAATTGGCCGGAGCAAACGGTATAGAGTGTATTGTAAGTCACAGGAGCGGAGAGACGAACGATGATTTCATCGCGGACCTCGCTGTTGCCACGGGTGCCTTTGGAGTTAAGTTCGGAGCGCTTCAAAGAGGAGAGCGTATCGCAAAATATAATCGATTAAAAGAAATTTATTCCTTCAAATAACATGGACATAGAACACTCAAGAGCGCAGATAATCGCAACTGTCGGACCCGCAAGCGGCAATATTGATACGCTTAAAAAAATGATTGAGCATCAGGCCGACTTATTTAGGATAAACTTTTCGCACGGCGACTATGATACGCTCGCAGAATATATTTCTCTGATAAAAAAAGCTGCGGCGGATAGCGAAAAAAGAATCCCCATAATACAAGACTTGTCAGGACCCCGAGAAAAAACAGAAACCGGCCATAAGCTAGATGAAGAAGCCGTTTCTATAATAACGGAAAAGGATAAACGCGATCTTTATTTTGGTCTGGACCATGACGTGGATTATATAGCTCTTTCTTTTGTGGAAAAATATCAGGATATAATAGAACTTCGTGGCCTCATGGAACAATTTGGGAAAAGCAAACCGATAATCGCAAAAATTGAGAGAAAAGAGGCTCTAGAAAAATTAGACGGGATTATTGAGGCCGCGGACGCCATCATGGTGGCAAGGGGCGACTTGGGAGAAAATATGCCAATGGAGCAATTGCCATTCATTCAGGCCATGATAATTAAAAGATGCAAAGAAGCTAAAAAACCGGTCATCGTAGCCACCCAGATGATGCTCTCAATGACAAATTCCCCCACACCGACTAGGGCCGAGGTGACCGATGTGGCGAACGCTATTATTCAGGGTGCTGACGCAGTTATGCTTTCGGAAGAATCAGCTATCGGCAAATATCCGATAGAAACAGTAGAAATGATGGAAAAAATAGTCCTGGAAGCTGAAAGAAACATGGCCCCGCATCTCCCGAATACCTTAAAATAAGGCATTATCCCAAATCTGTGGATAAAATTAGACCACACATCTACTAAAAGCGGTATAATTATACTTAAGAACTTAACGGTTCTAGGTCGAATTATTCCTTTAATTTTAAATATAAAAAATGCAGAAATTAGCATGGATCCTTGTGATCGTAGGAGCCCTCAACTGGGGATTGGTTGGAGTTGGTATGTTCATGGGAGCAAACCTTAACCTCGTAAACCTCATCTTTGGCACATGGCCAACAGTTGAATACCTCGTATACGTTCTCGTAGGTATTGCAGCCCTCATCAGACTTCCTTCTTGGAAAATGATGTAATTTTTTAAAATAAAAGGCTCCGCTTACGGGCGGAGTTTTTTATTTACCTTGTTAATTTTTACTAAACAGGGTAAATAAAAATCCCGCAGCACGTGGCCGCGGGATAACAAAAGAACTATTTCACTTCATTTCCCTGATTGTGTATAAATATTTTAATAAATTTTGTCTACTTCGTGCCTACATAAAGAAAAGGAGTCGAAGTGATTTCTCTCGCGATAAATCTTATCCTTCCAATAACCTGCCCCGACGGCGTCTCAACATTCACCCGCCAATATCCCGGAAAGATATTTCGCGTCATAGAATATGTCCTATATCCGCCCTCCCTGCCTCCCACAAGCGACAGCGAGATCTTTGTGGCCGTTATCCACTCCTTCGCATCTTCGTCATAATATTGCCATTCATGAAGAATGTCGGTGTTTAAATTCGTAGGAGAAAAGACCGCGCTATATACATAAACAGTTTCCCCGGGGGCATAATTAAAAGATTCATACGGCCTGAAATAATCTCTTAGATTTTTCCATTCATATTGGACGCTGTAGTTGCCTTGATTATTTCTAGATATGGAATGAAATACGCCCGCATCCTTTAACGAAAGAGGGATAGGAGGAATAATATTTAAAAAATAAAGAAGATTAAAAACCACATACAAACCACATACGCTATAAAACGTGGCCCGCGCGCTTTTCTTAAACTTCTCCATTGTAACGTGGAAAAGAAAGAAAATAAGTATCATTGTGGCCCCAAGGCTTACAAATCCGCTAAAAATAAAAGTCTCGGTTCCAAAGCTACCAAATAAAATCGGCACGTAATAAATAGTAAAAAGGAATGTGCAGAGAAAAAAATAACTTATCTGGAAAGTTAATCTGGAATAATGTTCTTTTAGAAGTTCATTGCACGCAAAAGAAAGAGCGAGAAGTAAAAGGAACGGCCAGCTAGCATAAATCGTTGCGCTCCTAAAATAAAAGACCAAAAAAGTAGAGAGAAGCCCTCCAAAAGCGAATTGAACAGTAACTGTAAGCCAGTAGTGGACGCTACCAACCTCCCCTCTTTTTACATCATTGTTCTCATAAAAATTTATGATGATAATCCCAATTACCGCCACGACAAGGTGAGAAATAATCCAAAGATTTTCTTTCGGCATATCAATCCTTGTCAGCACAAAAATATCAAACAAGAATCCCACAATCAGAGACACTGAAGACAATCTGTTCTCGTATTTTTTATATATATCTTTAGTTTTTTCCCAGACAGCCATGCATATATAATACAACAAATAAAAAACCGCCCCAAGTGGGGCGGCTCCCTTTCTTGCAGAAAGGGGCCCGCTTCCGGCCTTCGAGTCCTGTACGGTCCTACAAAAATATAATCGCCCGCTGCTTTCGCAGAACAGGACTCTCCGCCTACGGCGGCAGTATGCCTTTTGGATATTTTGTTCGTGCTTCGCACTTCAAAATATGCTCAAAAGCCTTTCGAGTCCTGGCGCAAAGCATTTAAGATGCTTTGCTTACGGTCCACTGTAAAACAAAAGCGCCCCACAAGGGCGCTAATGTTTTTAAACAGTGGACTACATCCGCGTGAATTGGAACCTAATCATGCAAGAACTAAAATTAGTTAGCCCCACTTATACCGAACAATATCTTTAATTTATTTCTATTCTTTTTTGTAGTTTCGAATCCCGAGTTAGTTGATAATATAAATACTGTCTTAAAAACCCAAAAACGAAGATAATAACCCTTTATGATTTTAGGTTTAATAAACTTAGGAATACGATACTCTTTGTCGCCGTTTTCTATTTCGGTGGATAAAAAAGTATCATTGCCAAACCCTATTTCTGCATATATTTTTTCCATATTAGTTCTAACGAAACCAGGTCTGGTGGACCGTAGCGGAATTTCTCCCTCGAAAATTTCAATTCCGTCGAATTAAAATTTTCTGGGCACCGGATTGTCGACAAGCTCTGCTGAGCTCGTGACCGACAATCCGTTCGAATCCGCCGTAAAGCTTCGCTTTACTTACGGTGGTGTCATTATAGCATTTGCGCGAACTTTCTTTGAACGGAACTCCTGATGCGCCCCGCCACTATTTTTCTGGGGCAAAGGAGGCGGGGCGATGGACTCGCCCGCGCGGAGGAGGGGTCTGGGGAGGAATCCGCGCGGGCTTCGGCTTTCTTTTTTTGAAACGGCGGCGGCTATGATTTGGATTTGACCTCTAAAATAATATTGCTCAAATCCAAATCACTCCTATTGGACAAATCCTGCCTCATCGTCAAAATCGTTTTGAGAAAATTATCGCCGACAGGATTTTCGATAAACGCTTTCACCGAAAAAATTACATCTTTCGAGGCATAGAGCATCATTTCGTGATATTCCATTTTCAGGTATTCGATAACATCAGTAGCGTCATCAATATCGGGTTGTCGGCTCGAAAGATATTTTATATTTTTCGGCTCAAAGAAAGCGTCCATGTACAGGAGGCAGGATTTGTACCTTTTTTCTTTCTGCTCTAACACCTTAAACTCTCGTTCCTTTTTCTTGTCGAGTAGATAAGTGATATATCCGCCGAGAATACCACCTACGCCGAGAAGTGTTAGAGCAGATAAAATTGTTTGAATTGGGTCGGTCATAGATTATTTTTCAAACACAAACAATGTGCAAACAAATCCATTATCTTCCAGATTTTCTTTTTGGCTTACCTTGAAATTGTTATTTTGGAATAAATCAAGATAATATGCTTCTTCTCGGTTGTAATCGACAATTTTTCCGATTTTTGGAATATCGCTGTAATGCAGTAATTCCTTAAACTGCTTGCCGTTGTAAGCAATATTTCTTTTCTCAATAAATAAATCTTGTTCAGTTTCAAGTTTATTTTCCAGATACTTTTCCTTGGCAAGCACTAAAATGAATTTACCACCATTTTTAAGCATTGAGTAAACTTTTTTCACCACACTTTCCAAATCCTCGGAAAGAAAGTGCGGGAAAACATATATTGCAGTAATGAAATCAAACTTGTTATTGGTTTCGATATCTTGGAAAGTGTTTTTGTAAGTGTTGATTGTAATTCCAGTAGGAAGTCCTTTCGGCTTTTTCTTCAAAAAATAATCATAATTTACGCGCGATGGCTCACAACCTTCTATGAGAATATTTTTATATTTTCCTTCGATTTCAGAAAGAAGCATTTTGAAGAAAAAGCCAATACCGAAACCAATATCAAAAATTGAAATGTCGTTGCCTTTGTGATTTGAAATTATATTTCGGATAATATAGTTGTTGATGAACGAATTTATTTTCGTCTTTTCCTGATTTTTCCAATCAATCTTGTTGTATTGTAGATAAAAGAAATCTTTGTTTTTCATAATTATTTCAAAAGCTCATCAGCCGATACACCAAGCGCATTAGCTATTTTAGCAACTGTCGCAAGGGTTGGGTTTTTCTTTCCATTCTCAATATTGCTGATATAGCCTCTATCAACTTCTAAGGCGCGAGCAATATCGCCTTGCGACATTTTCTTTTTAGCTCTAATACGCTTCATATTTTTACCTAATTGTTCTGAAATCTTGTCCATATTGAGATTATTCACATTCTAGCACTTTGTTATATTTACAGACAATGTTATACTAAAATACACTATGGTATTTTCTTCTTTTCTAGCCGCCGCCGTTTCAAAAAAAGAAAGCCGAAGCCCGCGCGGATTCCTCCCCAGACCCCTCCTCCGCGCGGGCGAGTCCATCGCCCCGCCTCCACATCCCCAGAAAATATGTGGCGGAGCGCGTTTGCACATTTCCGCTTTCTCGCCTTGCGAGAACACGCGCGTAGCGCGTGAGGGCTTTACCCTGCGGAATGTGCTAGGGATTTCGTTCGAAAAAAGTTCGCGCAAATGCTATAATGACACCACAAAAATAAAAAATAACTGCTTTCGCAGAACAGGACTCTTTCCCTACGGGAACAGTATAGGTTTCCGATATTTTAGAAATTAAAATTTCTAAAATATAACGGAGAACCTTTTCGAGTCCTGACGCAAAGCGCGCAGGCGCTTTGCTTACGGTCCACTGTAAAACAAAAGCGCCCCACAAGGGCGCTAATGTTTTTAAACAGTGGACCGTACAGGACTCGAACCTGCCACCCCCACATTGCAAATGTGGTGCTCTACCAGATGAGCTAACGGCCCAGAAATAAATTATAAATTAATAATTATCAATTACGAATTTACAAACATGGATTGCCACGGGCTGTGCCCTCGCAATGACCACAGAAACCTTCCTCCTTCTTTTATTTACTTTCCAACTACTATATAAACATTATTTTGATTCTAACGCAAGGTTTATAAGATGGTCTAAGAAATGTTCATATTTACAACCAATGGCCGCAAGAGATTTTGGGAAAAGAGACTCGGGAGTGAGGCCCGGTAAAGTATTAACCTCCAGGGCATATATTCCCCTTCTTGGAGTCACAATAAAATCAGACCTAGAATAATGCCTAAGACCCATCGCGTTGTGTATCTTCATCGCAAGATTTTGAATTTCTTCTTTAGCGCTACTATCAAAATTCCCGGGGCATATCTCTTTTGAAGTTCCGTCATATTTACACTCATAATCAAAAAAGTCTCTGTGTTTAGGTTTTATTATTTCTACCGGCAAGAGCGAATAATTCTTTTGACCCCTGAAATTATCTATCACTCCGCAGGTCGCCTCCCTTCCACTTATAAACTCCTCCATCAGCACGCTATTACCATATCCAAACGCATTTATAACGGCTCGGCCGAGCTCTTCAAAATTCCTAGCGATAGATGTGCCCACAGATGAGCCTCCGTTCACCGGTTTTACTATCCACGGCGGAGATATTTTCCTAAAAGTAGAATGCGCTATCTCCGAAGGACTGAGCTCACTATCAAAAACCATGCCCATGGGTGTTTTAATGCCGTGTCTGGAAAATATCTGCTTAGTGGTCGCCTTATTCATCGCCATAGAGGATGCGGCCGCGCCCGAACCTGTATAAGGAACCGAGAGTAAATTCAATATCTGCTGGACCTTGCCGTCTTCTCCATACTCCCCATGCATGGCGTTAAAGACCACATCTACATGTCTACAGGCCTTTTCCGGATGAGTAGGAAGTCCATCCATGTGCCACACACCATCCTTATCTATCAAGATATCCTTAGTATGATATTTATTCTGCAGTGCGCGCAAAACATTCCCTCCTGTTACAAGAGAGACGTCATATTCGGTGCTAGGACCGCCACGCAATACAGCAACACGCATCTTGTGCATAGATACATTATACCAAAAAATTAGTTATAAAGTTATAATGTTATCAAGTTGTAAAGTTTCCACCACAAAAGATCTGGATTGCCACGCCTTCGGCTCGCAATGACGGCTATTTAGAGCGAACTGATTTCCACTATTTTATTTTTGGCCGTATGGCCGGCAAGTATCACCACAGAAGAGCGCGTAACCCCAAAATATTCAGCGAGCGCCTTTCTCACCCCTTCGTTGGCCTTCCCCTTTTCCGGAGGTTCTTTTACGCACACCACAAAATGTGTGTCGTCTATTTTTTCGACACCAACATTCTTGGACTGAGGCTTTGTTTTTATAAATATTTTCACCCTCCTAAATTTCTTAACAAATAATATTTTACTATATTTTATATCTGGTTGACGCTTAACACTACAATACCAACAAAGTTTCTGCGGTGAGAAATTTTGGCGGGCAAGTCCTTACTTTTTTATACATTCCAACGCCATAAATAGCGGGAATTCTTTTCTGGATTTATCCTCGGCCTTTTTTCTCGGCCCCTCCCCGCTTGTCTTGTTCGATATCCACTCTTCCAGAGCACCCACACAAAATCCGTTATTTTTTAGAATCTTGAAATAATACTGGATAGGTCTGTGAAAAGAAACCGTCATCTTCTTTTGTTTATTTTCTCCAGGATTCATATCTATCTCTGTCTTTGATTCGGAAAGATACTTGTCTATCATCCTAAACTGGATATCTTTTTCATCATCATATCCCCACGAGCTTTCTTTAGGTATTCTAAAGGCGGGGTGATTTAAAATTAAAAACATTTTTCCACCGGTTCTCAAAACTCTAGATACTTCCTTAAAAACGTTCTGAACTTTTTCTATATTCTGTATCGCGAGAACGACAGATATTTTGTCCGCACTACCATCTTTCAGAAAATCGATATTCTCAGCCGGAGAAACATGAAAATCCACATCCTTATTATTTGGATTATTTTTTGCTATCTCTACCAACTCCGGCGAAATGTCTGAAGCGATTACAGAAGCCCCGGCTTTAGCAAATTCTCCGGAGAAAAAACCTTGGCCGCATGCGAGATCTAAAACCACGTCTCCCTTATGTATATCCATAAGCCTGAGAAGGTTCGGCAATATCAAATCTCTCTGGTAACTCCCCTCGCCCGTAACGACATCGTTATACCAAGAAGCAACCTCTCCCCAAGAACTGTCTTTTTTCATAAAAATTAGGATAGCAAAAAATATATCAATAAGCGAATTTACTCATGCTTCAAGGCTTCAATTGGACTTTTGAGCGAGGCGTGTCTTGCGGGAACCAATCCGAAAATCAGACCCACCGCAGCCGAAACGCTAATCCCCATGAATGCCGCGGCAAAAGGAAACGAAAATGTCCAATTCAATCCGGCAAAATTACTCAATATAAAGGCGACCGCATATGACGATAAGGCGCCGAGCATAATGCCTATAGCTCCACCAAGCAATGTTAAAATCACGGCCTCAATCAAAAATTGTCTTAGAATATCATTTTCTGTGGCGCCAAGCGCTTTTCTGAGACCAATCTCTCTAGTTCTTTCTGTAACCGAAACCAGCATTATCGTCATAATTCCAACTCCACCGACAATTAAAGAAATCGCCGCTATGGCAGCCAAAAACAATGTTAATATATTTAACACATTACTTATCTGCTCCTTTGCCCCCTCCTGCGTAATAACTGAAAAGTCATCTTTTTCCGGGTCAGAAATATTATGAGAATTACGCAAAGTTGTCTCTATATCTTTTGTCGTAGCGGCAACGTCATCTTCCGTAGCCGCTTCTACGATGATCCTATTAAAATATTTTGTGCCAAAAACATATTGCTGGCCGGTTGACCATGGTATTATGGCCGCTTCATCAAAGTTAAGAAAGCCCTGACCTTTTTGAGGCATTACTCCTATAACCCTAAAGCTAACGCCTTTTATTTTTATTTTTTGACCCAGAGGATCATCTCCCCCAAAAAGCTCGTGCTTAACCTTTGAGCCGATTACGACATAAGGCGATTTGTTTAAAATATCTTCTTCGTTAATAAACCGACCGGACACCAACTTAATATCAAAGATATTCTGCATAAGCCCGGAGACTCCAAATATACTTAATTTAAATATTTGATTCGAATAAGAGGAGGTGCCGTCGCTCATAATGATCGGCTCAACTCTGGTAGCGAATGGAACATTTGATCTATCTCTAAGCATTAACAGATCTTTCAGCTTAAGAGAATCGCTCATCGTTTCTACGACAGCAGAGGGGCCGGTAGCCTGGCGACCGGGGAGAATAATAATTGTCTTAGACCCGACCGACTGCATTTGACTCAATATTAAATCTTGGGCGCCCTGGCCCAAAGACATAACCATCATTATGGCGGTTATGCCGATAACAATCCCGAGAATGGTTAACGCGGAACGTGATTTGTTTCTAGAGACACCTCTTGCGGCTGTTTTTATAGTGTGCCCGATAATCATTAAGTTTTTCTAAATTATTTATTCGTAACGAAGGGCTTCAACCCCAGTAGCAGAGCGCGGCTCGCTACGGGGCAAGTCGGACTCAGGCTGTAAAAAATATAACTTTTTACTCATATCTTAAGGATTCGATGGGGCTCTTTAATGATGCTTGTCTTGCCGGATAAAGTCCAAAAACGAGACCAACGATACCGGAAACCCCTATACCCAAAAAGGAGGCGAAAAGGGGGAAGGTAAACTCCCAACCGAGCCCGACAAAATTACTTAAAATAATCGATGTTATATAAGAAAGGCTGGTTCCAAATATTATACCGATTATTCCGCCGATACTTGTAAGCATTACCGCTTCAATCATAAACTGCAACAATATATCTCTTTCGGTGGCGCCAAGCGCCTTTCGGAGACCAATCTCTCTTGTTCTCTCTGTAACAGAAACGAGCATTATGTTCATAATTCCGACGCCTCCCACGACCAAAGATATCGCGGCAACTGCCGTCAGAAATAGAGTTAAAATTGTCA
Source organism: Patescibacteria group bacterium (assembly GCA_022710205.1). Classification (GTDB taxonomy): domain Bacteria; phylum Patescibacteriota; class Minisyncoccia; order Phycocordibacterales; family UBA12445; genus UBA12445. The sequence goes on from JAKLHJ010000015.1 coordinate 11,988, forward strand.
TAACAGAATCCAACATTTTTATAGCGTCCGCCTGACTCGTCATACTAAAATCATCTTTCTCCGGGTCTGTAATGTTGTGGGAGTTTCTCATCGTGAAAGTTATATCCTCAAGAGTCCTCTCGACATTCTCTTCTGTGTCGGCCTCAATAATAATGTGCTGAAAATATTTTATGCCCAATATATATCGCTGAGCAGTTGTGTATGGGACAATAATTGAATCGTCAAAAAATGCAAACCCCTGACCTTTTTGAGGAAGGACGCCGATAATTCTTAAATTTCTACCCTTAATTTTTATTTTTTTGCCTAAAACATCCCTTTCTGTTCCAAAAAGCTCCTCCTTCACCTTAGAACCGATAACCGCAACATCGGCAAAACCCTTAACATCCTCATCGCTCAAAAATCTTCCGTCTGAGACCACCACATTATACATTCGCGGCGCCAATTCATTCATACCATATAGAGTTGATCTATACGTCTCGTTGCCGTATACAGCGCTAGCAGAACTAAAAACCAGCGGCATAATACCTGAGACATGCGGGAGGTTGCTCTTTTTCTTCAGCTCCTCCAAATCTTTTTCTTTTAGTGAGTCGGAAAAAATGGCCAATATATCGGTCGGCCCCTTCGGCTGTCGGCCCGGCCTAAGCTCTATCACCCGAGATCCCATTTGCCCCTGGATTTGTCCTAAGATAAGACTCTTGGCACCGCTCCCCAAAGACATGATCATCATGATAGAAGTAATACCAATAACGATCCCGAGAATCGTTAGCGCGGAACGCGATTTGTTTCTAGAGACACCCTTTGCGGCTGTTTTTATTATATGACCGAAAACCATTTTATTTTATAAAATGACCGTCATTCGCCCTGTGTCTGTGTTCAACTTTCCTGTCTGTCTCTATCTTGCCGTCTAGGAGATGAATTATTCTTTGCGCATGCTCAGCCGTATATGTTTCGTGAGTAATGAGAATGATTGTATGTCCTTCCTCTTCGTTAAGCCGCTGAATTATCTCCATTACCATTTGTCCTGACTTGGAATCAAGGTTACCGGTAGGTTCATCGGCAAAGATAATCTGAGGTTCAAGCACGAGAGCTCTCGCTATTGCGACTCTTTGTTTCTCTCCTCCGGAAAGCTGAGAGGATTCGTGTTCTATTCTATGAGTAAGGCCCACACTCTCTACGGCACGTCTTGCAAGCTCATCCCACTTAGATTCTTCTATCCCCGAATAAAGAAGCGGCAGTTTTACATTTTCCAGCACAGAAGTCCTCGGCAACAAATTAAACGCCTGAAAGACAAAACCCATGTCCTTGTTCCTAACCTTCGCAATTTCATCATCGGATAATTCATCCATCGATTTACCGTCAAAATAATATTTTCCTCCAGACTGCCTATCAAGAAATCCTAATATGTGCAACAGGGTAGACTTACCGGAGCCCGATGGTCCCATAATAGCCACAAAATCACCTTGATTGATTTCAATGGAGACACCTCGAAGAGCTGTGGTTTCCGAGCCCTCATCTTTATAAACCTTCACAATATCTTCAGCTTTAATTAGAGTATTTTTAGTTTTTGGTACCTTCATTTTAGTTATTCGGCCAAACCGACTATTTTATCTCCCTCAACCAGACCGGACAAAACCTCTGTATATCCGTCTGACCCGCGAAGACCCACGACTATTACTCTCTTTTCCGGCGTATCCCCACCTGTGTTCAACATTACAAAACGTTCCCCGTCCTCAGCGCTGACCGCCCTCTGTGGAACAGCCGGGACTCCTTCTTTTTTATCTGTCAAAATATCTATATTGGCGGTCATGCCGGACTTAACCCTTTCGTCCTTCTTAACAAAACTGAGGGTTGTCTTGTAGGTCGCGACTCCTTCTATCATCGTCTCCGCCGGATCTATTTTTGTAACAACAGAATCAAAAACAACATCCGGCCCATATGCGTCCAGCGTAACCTTTGCCGCGTCTCCGATATCAACCTTGGCGATATCGGCTTCCGGCACATTGGCCTCCATCTCAAAATTGTTGTCAGAAATCACATACAAAACCGGCTCATTGGCGGAAACAATTTCACCAACCTCAAAATCTTTCTTGGTAATAATTCCGGAGATTGGTGATCTAAGTATAGTCTTGCCTATCTGCGCCCTTATACTGCTCACATTCGCACGAGCCTCCTCAACGGCCGCTTCTTGAGCCCTGATCTCTTCGTCAGAAGTGCCTGCTTGCTTGAGTGCAAGCTGTTGTGAG
>JAKLHJ010000016.1 GCA_022710205.1 Patescibacteria group bacterium
ATATATCCAGCGGTCTGCGCCACAGCATCCTCCCCTCGCCCCTCTACCGTTACACCGTCCGGGAACAAACCCCTCGCAAGCACGTCCACTTCGTTCCCCGTCTCAATTATATTTTTTTCAAATGCTGAAAGCTCTGATGCAAAATAAACATCAGGCCTATGCCTCTTATACCAGGCATTCTTGTGACACTCGCGGTAAATTATGTAATCGGTTTTAGATATTGGTTTCATAATAATTTTTACTTAAATGACCCCGCGTTTTTTCATCTCCCAGAAGCATTTGGCGGTCGCCTTCACATCCACTAGCGCATCGTGAGCGTCCTTTAGCTCCTCATTGAACAATTTCATATAAAGCTCGTTCAGCTTCGGCCACTTGTATCCATATGGCCCGTCTATGGCGCAAAAATTTGTAGACGATTCTTTTGTGCAAATCTTCACCTTCTTTTCTATGCCGCACGGAAGACCGTTTCGCAAAAGCTCGGCGTGAATAATCATAATATCGTAGCTCATATTGTGCGCGACGAGACGTTTTGCCTTGTCTGCCACTTGGCTAAATTCTTTCAAAACATCAACAAGCGGCCGGCCTTCCCGCAAAGCCATCTCTGTAGTGATGCCGTGAATATCTGAGGCGACTTTTGGTATTTCAAAACCATCCGGCTTCACGATATATGATCTTTCTTCAAGAGTGTTCCCCTCCTCGTCATAAAGCACCCAAGCAATCTGGATGAGGCGCGGCCAATTATCAAGTTTTGTCACGGGAGCTTTCCAGTCTTTCGGCAGGCCTGTCGTTTCGGTATCAAAAAAGAGATAAAAAGGAGCACCATTTGCTTTTCCTGCCCCCCAAAAATTGAATGTTCCGTTGTGTGGTTCCATAAGTGATTTTTATTCTAGCACAAATAAAAACACCCGAGGATGGATTGGGTGTTTCGTAATCTTATTAAGTTTAATCGTTCACGAATGGTGCTTCGGGCTGTACCGGAGAAACAGGATTTGCCGGAGCGGGAACAGTAGAAGACGCGGGAAGCTCCTCCTGAGGCAATACCGGCAAAGTAGAGGTTGCCACCTCTTGAATGTCGGATGGAACAACAGGGGTTGTATTTTCCACAACGTTCTTTGTCTCTATCTGCATTGGTATAGTTACGGGCACGGTGCCAATATAAGTAAAATATGCAACTGTCGCGCCCACTCCAAGCGCCGCGGAGATAACCGAGGAAATAAGGACGGGCAAGAGGGCACCGGATGAAGATTGAGCCTTGGCCGGCATCGCATAAACCTGGGTCACAGGAGGCTTCTTCATCGGCTCTGCGATGGTAGGAGTAGTATAGGCAATCGCAGGAGAAACTATCGGCGGCTTTTGCGCTATGGGTGACTGGTAAGGAGGCATTGTGGGCCTTGGTGACAAAGACTGCGCCGATGCAGATGAGGTCTGGAAACCTGTTACAGACGGCCTTGGTGGCTGGAATGAAGGCATGGCTGGCCTCGGCGGCGTAACAGAAGGTGGTGTTTGCACAGGAGGCTTTGAAGGCATTGGGGGTGTAGGCAAAGATTGCGGAGCGGGCGCCCTTTTTGAATCAACTACAGCAAAAGACTCGGCGACTTCTTGCTCTGTCCATCCGCCGACTCTCATCAGCACAGACTTGATCTCTTCTTTCGTGGAGCCTTTTTTCAGATACTCCTCTATGAAACTAACAAGTTGTTCGTGCATAAAATTATTTTTAAATTAACAATAAAATTATACCACACGTATGTGAAAAAGTTATGAACAGAGCCTGTTGTCGCTGAAAAATATTATATTTTTATAGAGAATAATTCGTAAAATTTATGTATCACGATTTTTGTGCGGAAAAGGGTTTTGCAAAAGAGATAATAAACTAAGTTAGATAACGGCAAAAGTTTAATTAGCGGCTCTTTTCCAAACCGGCAATCTTGGCCTCAAGCTCCGCTATCCGATTCTTAAGTTCAGCCATCTTCAACTCTCTCCCTAACATAAATTTATTAATCTTTTCTAGGTCCTCGGCCCTTGCGGCGAGTTCCGCCTCTAATTTTTTATTGACCGTGATGTCGCGCGCCACCGTAGAAGCACCGATTATTTCGCCATCCAAATCCTTAATCGGAGATACCGTAATAGAAACATCTATAATCGTGCCATCCTTTCTTTTTCTCTTTGTATCATAAGGGCGAACTGTTCCCCCCCCCCTAACCTTTTTAAAATATTTTCTATTTCAGAAGCGTCTTCTCCGGGCAATAATTTTTTGACTGATTGACCTTTAATTTCATCTGCAAGATATCCATACATCTTCTCGGCTCCGCGATTCCAGCTAATAATTATCCCGTCCAGATCTTTCCCGATTATAGCGTCTTCAGACGACTCTACTATTGCCGCAAGATATTAAGATGATTTATATAACGCTTCTTGTTCTTTAGAAATTGGACCCATAAATTTATTATTCTTAAGACTAATTCATTTTAGCATAAAAAGCCGCCGGTTGTGTCCGGCGGCGCAGCAACTAGGAACGCGGCTTCAAAAGCTTACGAAGACGCTCCTCACTTTCTTCTTTGTTCCTCCGGACGATGCCGTCTATCATCGGCATCTCTCCGGAACGGGACTTGATATAGTTCCGAATAGCGCCATGGATCTGATCAGAGATGGACTCGGGACCGTCCTTTTGACCATCAAGCTCTGCCATCGCTCGAAGAATCTCAAATTCATCGACCGAAAGGTTAAAACTCACAGCGGACTTTCGCGACAACGGATTGATTCTAATTACACCCGTACACCGATAGCACTGACATCCCTTGACTCTATTCCTCTCGATGATACTATCCAAAATAAACTTCTCCCCGGAACGAGACTCAATGTAGGCGCGTATAACATTACGCAATACGTCGGCCAGGGATTGCCGTTCTCCAAGGCGTTCGCTATCAATCTCAGCCATTGCGCTAAGAACATCAATCACGTCTTTGTTGTAACTAAAGAGAACCCCAATCTTTCTCATTTTGAACCCCCCTTTTTGTGCTTGTCTAAACGATATAACGAATAAAAAATAAAAATGGTTACAAACACGGTTCAAATCCTTACTCACCGTAAAACAAAACCACCAAAATGTTTTTACATTTCGGTGGTTGTTTTGTGCGCAGGGAAGGATTTGAACCTTCGTAGGCCGAAGCCGACAGATTTACAGTCTGTTGTAATTGACCACTCTACCACCTGCGCAAATGGCGACGTTTCCGCCGCCGCTATCTAATTTTCAACTACTTTCTAACTTTCTTGCCGCCAGCCACTCTTTCGGATAGCGCTTCTTTAATCCCGACCATTATATCACCATTTTTGACGCTGACAACCACCACCGACTTCGGACCGAGGCTCTTTGATATCAAATACTCGGCGACTTTGTTCAATATTTTTGTCTGGATAAGTCTCTTCAGGGGCCTTGCTCCATACTGAGGGTTGTAACCTTCAGTAGCAAGAATATTAAACACCTCAGGAGAAACTTCTAAGTTTACTCCCTTGTCTGTTAGTCTCTTCTTAACAGCGTCTAGCTGAACACCGACGATTGTCTTTATCACATCCATACTCAAAGTATCGAAAATGAGAACCTCGTCTAGTCTGTTCAAGAATTCCGGTCTGAAATTATCTTTCAATCTATCCATTATCTTTTCCTTCATCATATTGTATTCGGTCTTCTCATTCTTGCCGTTTCCAAATCCGATCGTCTCCATTTTGTTTACAAATTCGGAGCCGACGTTTGAGGTCATAATGATGACAGTGTTTTTGAAGTTAACAGTTCTCCCCTTTGAATCGGTAAGTCTTCCGTTATCAAGAACCTGAAGAAGTATGTTGAATACTTCCGGATGAGCTTTTTCGATCTCGTCAAAAAGAACAATGGAATATGGTCTGTGTTTAACCATCTCTGTCAGCTTGCCGGCTTCGTCATAGCCGACATATCCCGGAGGCGAACCGATAAGCTTGGAGACAGAGTGTTTCTCCATAAATTCGGACATATCAATTCTGATTATCGCCTTTTCGTCATTGAACAAAAACTGCGACAGCGTCCTAGCCAATTCTGTCTTTCCTACGCCCGATGGACCGAGGAACATGAATGAACCGATTGGTCTGTCCGGATCTGAAACACCCGCCCTTGAGCGCCTAATAGCTTCCGAGATCTTTCTTATGGCCTCATCCTGACCGACAACCCTCTTTTTAAGCTCTTCTTCCATTCTCTGAAGTTTATCCGCCTCCTCTTCAAGCATTCTAAATACAGGAATACCTGTCCACTTTGAAACAACGTTTGCGATATCCTCTTCTGTAACTTCTTCTCGCAAAAGCCTTCTCGGCTGAAGTTTGTCCAATTTTGATTCGAGATTAGCCAGCGACCTTTCTTTCGTCGGTATTTTTCCATATCTTATTTCCGCAGCAAGAGACAAATCTGATCTCATCTCTGCGGCCTCAGCCTCAAGCCTTAAGGAATCCAATTCCTTCTTTATGGCCCTTGTCTCGGCAATTAATTTCTTTTCGTTCTTCCAGCGCATATCAACCTCGGAGATCTTTTCTCTGAGATCGGCAATTTCTTTATCTATCTTCTTTAATCTCGCCTTAGCATTACTGTCTTTCGAACTATCTTCTTTTTTGAGCGCCTCTTTTTCAACTTCAAGCCTCATTATTTTTTTATCAGTATCCTGGATAACGATCGGCTTGTCCTCGAGCTGTAGTCGGAGTGACGAGGAGGCCTCATCCACAAGATCGATGGCCTTATCCGGTAAAAATCTGTCGGCGATATATCTGCTACTCAAATTTACCGCGGCCACAATAGCGGCATCGGTAATTTTTATTCCATGATGAATAGCATATCTGTCCTTGAGTCCTCGAAGTATAGCGATGCCGTCTTCAATGCTCGGCTCTCCGACGTGCACAGGCTGGAATCTTCTTGCGAGAGCCGGATCTTTCTCAATATGTTTTTGATATTCATTGAGAGTTGTCGCTCCGATAGCTCTGAGTTCGCCTCTTGCGAGCGCCGGCTTTAACATGTTTGAAACATCGAGAGAACCTTCGGCCGCACCTGCGCCGACGATTGTATGTATCTCGTCGATAAAGAGAATAACGGAACCGGAAGCCTTTTCTATGTCTTTCAAAATAGCCTTTATCCTTTCCTCAAACTCTCCCCTAAACTTTGTTCCGGCGATAAGAGTACCAAGGTCAAGGGAAACGATCTCTTTGTCCTTAAGAGTTTCGGGAACGTCACCTTTCGCGATTCTTATCGCAAGGCCCTCCACAACCGCCGTCTTTCCTGTGCCGGCCTCTCCGACAAGAACGGGATTATTTTTTGTTCTTCTTGTGAGTATCTGCATTATCCTTCTAATCTCCTCATCTCTTCCAATCACAGGATCAAGTTTATCTTCCTTCGCAAGCTTCGTAAGATTTCTGGTGAACTTCTCAAGAGCTCGCGGTTTTTTCTTGCCGACGGCGTCCCCCGCCTTTCCTTTTCTTATATCCTGAAGAACCTTGAGAATTTCTTCTTTGTTTATTTTAAATCTATTAAGAATATCTCTTGCGGGGCTCTGCTCTTCAAGCATAGACAAAAACAAGTGCTCGGTGGAAATAAATTCGTCCTTCAGGCTAGCGGCCACCTTTGCCGATCCGTCTAGAACCCTCACCAAATCAGCAGTCAAATATATTTGGTAAGAAGGAGAAAGAACGTCCGGACTTTCCGTGCCCTCTACATTCTCCAAAAGCTGATCCATCAGCAAGTTTGTGTCTATCTCAAGCTTGTCCAAAATAGACAAGATAAGACTGTCCTCCTGTATCAAAAGAGACACCAAAAGATGTATCGGATTAACTTGATTTTGGCCCCTCTCTATTACGAGTTCATGAGCCTTTCTTATGGCTTCTCGCGCCTTTGAGGTTAAATTATTAAATGGAATCATATTATTTAAATTAAGTTGATTTGGGTTATTCTAATAGCCCAAAAGGCCATTGTCAATGATTAAGGGGTCAATTTTAGAAAAGATAGATTATTGGGCTCCTTTTGTCGAAACAGGGCTTGCGGCAGCCGGTTTTGGGGATGACGAATCTATGAGGTTTTTAATAGTTATATATGGAATTATCTCATTATCCCCGCCATACATACCAATCAAAAATCCGTTTATATCTATTAGCGGTCGCCCGTTCCAGTTCTCGGTCGGCCTAATGCTTGTCTTTATAACGGGGGTCGTGGAAGCGTTGCCGGTCTTTAAGCCGGAAATATAACCCATGGCTAGCGTATTCATCCCCGAATCGAAGCCGAGCGTCATAACTGTTTGGCCCAACGACACCTGATCTATAGAAAGCGCATTTAGTGAGACAAGATTTTTCGGAGGATTTTCTATCGAGAAAAGAGCGATGCCGGCCTTGTCGTCACTTTTAATAAATTTCAAATTATATTTTGTGTCCCCCGAAAGAGCAAAATAAACCGAGCCTAGACCGCCGAGTAATTCGTTACTTGAGATTACAAGTCCGTCACCGGAGACTACAAACCCCACCCTGCTTACATCCTCGCTTAACGCAAACGTGCTATAAAAAGAGGCTGTCTGTAATTCAGGATTGCTCAACCCGACATCGCTCGTTGCTCCTTGTCTCACAACTTTCACAAGGGCCTGCTTGGCCGTCTGCACCGAAGAGACTACCGTGTCATCCTCGCGAACAATTTGTTTAACCTCAGTCCTTTCTACCTGGCCCGGAGACACGACTTTTTCTACTGTTCTTTCAACAACCCTGTTGACCGTCTGTGTGATGCCCTGGGGGGCCTGATCAAGAAGAGTAACAACAACGACGCCTGTCGCCACCGAAGTGACAAAAGTTATAAATATCGCTAGAAGAATGATTTGTGTCTTGTTGAGTTCCTCCATATAATTTTATTCTACAACACAGAAATAAATAATGGAAGATTTGGGCGATTATCTGATCCTATTTATTATAGAACCCAAAATTTTTATCGTATCGTCAATATCTTTCTTGACAGTATCTCTTCCAAAAGTGAACCTTACCGAGCTATCCGCCCTCTTTTTATCATTATACATGGCCCTTAGAACGTGCGACGGGGCCTCTTCTCTGCTACTACAAGCACTTCCAGTCGATGCCGCAATCCCCCTGACGTCTAATTCTATGACCAATTGCTCACCCGAAACGCCGGGGAAATAGATATTGGCGTTGTTTGGTAGTCTTAATTTAGCATCCCCGTTTAATTTGGCCCCTTCTATTTTTTTAACTACTGTTGAGATGAAATAGTCTCTGATTTTTGTTAGCCTCTCTGATTCTTTCTTCTTTTTGTCCTCTGACATTTTGAACGCTCTAGCCAGACCGACGATAAGCGGAACGGGCTGTGTGCCGGAACGCAATCCCGCCTCCTGTCCTCCGCCGAAGATTATCGGCTCAATCGGAGTGCCGGTCTTTACATATAAAAGACCAACGCCCTTGGGACCGTAAATTTTAGACCCCGAGATTGTCATAAGATCTACACCCAAGTTGGAAACCTGCAAATTTAAATACCCCGGCGCCTGACAAGCATCTGTATGGAACAAAGGATAAGGTCTATCGCCTCTAAACTTTTTAATCATATTTCCGATCTCCCTTATCGGCTGTATAGTTCCGACCTCATTATTTGCGTATATTATTGAAACAAGAACGGTGTTTTCTTTAATTGCCTTCTCTATGTCGCCCACAGAAACAATTCCTTTTTCTGATACCGGCAAATATGTAACCTCAAAACCTGAATTTTCCAAAAATTTCATCGGGTGAATAACCGCGTGATGCTCTATTTCTGTTGTGATGATATGAAGCTTTGTCCCATTCGCATTTTTCTTAAATAATTTGGCGACGCCAAGAATTGCAATATTATCCGATTCGGTCCCTCCGCTCGTAAAAACAATTTCAGAAGACCTTGCCCCCAAAACCATAGCTATGCTTTTTCTGGCATCTTCTAGCGCCTTATTCGCCGCTAAACCGAAAGAGTGTATCGAGCCCGGATTGCCGAATTCGGAAGACCAAAACTTTTTCATCGTCGACAAAACCTCACTAAGAACCGGAGTCGTAGAGGCATGATCCAAAAATATTCTTTTCTTTAATTTGACCGGCTTTTTCATTACAGGCGCCATAATACTGAATTTTTTGCAAAATAGCAAAAAAAGAGGTAATATTACCTACTATGAACATTAACTCACCATATATAACTTACGCGTTAATGGCGACTGTCGCCATATTATTAATTTTGGCCATAAGGCTTGAAATTAGGCTAAGAAGGATGCTAAGAGGCAACAGGGTCAAGGACTTTGAAGGAACCGTAGTTTCCGCACTAAAAGACATAGAAAAACTAGCCGAGGCAAAACTTGAAATAGAGAAAGAGATACAAAATATCAAAGATAAAGTTAGACGAAATATCCAAACGGCAGGCACGGTAAGATTTAATCCGTTTGAGGACGCAGGCGGCAACCAGAGTTTCGCTTCGGCCTTCCTTGATGATCACGGAGACGGAGTTGTAATCTCAAGTCTTTATTCCAGAGACAAGGTCAGCGTTTTTGCTAAACCGATTAAAAAAATGAAGTCAGATTATGAGCTCTCCGAAGAAGAAAAAGAGGCTATGAGAATAGCCTGGGAGAAAAATAAAGAATAACCCGCCAAAATTTCTTCACACAGGGCGCCATCGGCACAATAAAAACAGATATACACAAATATAAAAGCCAGTTAAATAATTATTAAGAAACTTAAGCGGGTAAAAAAATGACAAATAAGCCCCAAAACAAAACAACGGAAAGACCGCCGATCATTACAGTGATGGGGCATATTGATCACGGCAAATCAACTCTTCTTGATTATATAAGAAAGGCAAACACCGTAGAAAAAGAAGCGGGCGGAATAACACAACACACGAGCGCGTATGAAGTTGTGCACGAAATGCAAAGCGGAGAATCAAAAAGAATAACATTCATCGACACCCCCGGACACGCGGCTTTTTCTAAAATGAGAGGAAGGGGTGCGAAAGTTGCCGACATAATAATCCTCGTTGTCGCGGCAGATGACGGCGTAAACGTGCAAACAATCGAGGCCATAAAAACTATTCAGGATTCAAAAACTCCATACGTTGTAGCGATAAACAAAATTGACAAGCCGAACTCAGACGTAGAAAGAACGAAGTTGGACCTTGCATCAAATGGCGTATTCTTAGAGGGATATGGAGGAGATGTTCCAAACGTGCCGATATCGGCAAAAAAGGGAGACGGGGTTTCTGAACTCCTAGATGTTTTACTACTTATGGCAGAAATGGCTGAGTTAAAAAAGAACGACGGCGAAAACGGAGAAGGTTTTGTTTTTGAATCCAATCTTGATTCAAAGAAGGGTGGCGTCGCTACGCTTATCATAAAAAACGGAACACTTCGAGTGGGAGATTTTCTTATCATTGACGGCAATGTAACTCCGGTAAGAAGCTTAGAAAATTTTGCCGGCAAAAAAATAGAAAGCGCCATAGCCTCGTCCCCTGTTAAAATAATCGGGTTCAGCAAGCTTCCTTCTGTCGGCTCTGACTTTTTGTCACTGGACAATAAGAAAGAGGCTGAAAAAATAGCAGAAACGCAGATACCTGTCTGCGCCAAAAGAGCTGAGGAAAATTATGATAACGCAAAATTAGTTCTTCCTGTTATCATTAAGGCTGATTTTCAAGGCACAATCGAGGCCATTGAAAAAGAATTGAGGAAACTGGAAACAGATGAGGTAAAAATAAAAATTATTTCGTGCGGAGTCGGAAACATTACCGAGAACGACATGAGCCTTGCCGGAGGGAAGATAAAACCGCTAATAATCGGCTTCAACGTAAAGGCTGACCGCGATGTAATAGAGCTTGGGGAGAAACTTGGTGCCAAGCCCATGATCTTTGATATCATCTATAAGATCAACGATACAATCGAAGAAGAGATAAAAACCAGGATGCCAAAAGAAGAAGTCGAAAAAACGATTGGGGGGGCAAGGATACTCCGAGTATTCAGCAAACAAAAAGATAGGCAAGTTGTCGGCGGAACCGTTCTTTCCGGTTCGATTGTGGTCGGCAAGAAGGTAAAAATAATTAGACAGAAAAACGAGATAGGCAGAGGAGAAATAACAGAGCTTCAGGAAAACAAGGTTAAAACAAAGGAGGTCGCCGAAGGAAAGCAGTTTGGTGTCACCATAGACTCAAAAATAACTATCGCGGAAGGCGACATAATAGAGGCCTTTGACTTAGTAACAATTTAAAGGCAATATATCCCCACCCCCAGGCGAAATCGGAAATAGCTGATTTTTGGAATAAAATATATTAGTATAGAAAACCAGAGTATTGCAATTTAATAGAGTTAATTTCACCGGGTAAATGCAAGAAATAAGAAACGAGAAGGTGGCTTCTATGGTCCAAAAGCTCGCTGCGGAATTCATAGAGAAAAACTCAAACGGCAAATCAATGATCACTGTCACAGCGATTGATCTTTCACCTGATATGAAAGAAGCTAAGGTTCTGTTTACCGTGCTTCCAAGCAGTGCGGAGGACGCCGCGGAGGATTTTCTCAAAAGACAGAGGAGCGATTTTCGTGACTATGTGAAAAAGGTTTGGAGGATGAGGACAATCCCCTTCTTTGATTTTGAATTAGATAAGGGAGAAAGACACAGACAGCGAATAGACGAACTTTTAAGCCAAGCAAAACAAGCGGACGAATTAAAAAAGTAAAAAACACCCACTATCGGGTGTTTTTTAATTTAAGGCCTGGGGGAGAATCGAACTCCCGCATAGAGGTTTTGCAGACCTCTGCCTTACCACTTGGCTACCAGGCCATCTTCTGTGTGCCCGAGGTGGGAGTCGAACCCACACCAGCTTGCGCCGACAACATTTTAAGTGTTGCGTGTATACCAATTTCACCACTCGGGCTTATTTTTGTATCTTTTCTGATTCCTCCCCCTGTGAGTAGGTTGTAAACTATGACAATTAGGACAAAGTATCCTCAAATTTTCTATCCTATTGTCAAACTTATTGCCATTAATGTGATCTAGCTCGAGCGGCAATCTACCATCCATGGCAGTTTTTGCCCAGCCGCATAACTCACAATTACGAGACTTAATCCCCTCCGCAAACAACCTCTTCTTTAGCTTAAAACTTTGAAAAGGACTGTCCTTTGTAAGTATTTTAAAAAGAGGAACTCGAGGCTTACCTATACCCCTCAAACCCTTGTTCCAAACTTTACCAGTAAAATGTCCCGTATTCAAGCCTTCTTGTTTAATATATTTTTTTAGCTGTTCATAATTTCCTCCTGCGGGCACAAGACCGAGTTTGTCTATAACCTGTCTTATGCTTTTAGAATTCTTAACCGCATCTGATAACTGTCCCAAAGACCACTTACGTTTTCTTCGTTCCTGTATAAACATTATTAAATCATAGCATACGGAACACGAATAAGTAAATATAAACGTAATCGTGTTCCGTTACAAAACAAAAAACATTAAGGCGCTGGTGCGCGCACACCGGTACCTCGACTGAATCTTTTGTTTCGCCTTGCTCACAAAAACTGCTCAATCGGGCTTCGGATCCTTAAACAAAGCATTTAAGATGCTTTGTTTTGGGCACACAAAAATCCGCTTTCGCGGATTATTTGTGCGCCCAGCAGGATTCGAACCTGCGACCATTCGCTTAAGAGGCGACTGCTCTACCAACTGAGCTATGGGCGCTCAATTTGTGAATATAAAATAACACCTTTAAGGAAAATTTTCAAGGCCGGGCGTTCCCTACTTCTTCCCGTAAAATCTTTCATACAATTCCGGCGCACGGTCTTTTACTATCTCTTCCAACGGGTCTTGCTTATCTATTTTCTTAAACTGTGTCCCCGAGCTAGCGCCGCCCTTCACTTTTTCCGTAAAACTGTGAATAAGTCTCGAGTTTTCCAAGGCTAAAGAATTTAAATATTTAAATGTTTCAATATTTAAATAGCCAACATCGAGTGCAACATAAAGTTGTGAACGCACCTCTCCTGCTGAACCTTTTGCGATAAATAAATAATTTAAAAACTCCTGTTTGGTGCCTCTCTCAAACCCCTCAGCAATATTACTCATCACCGAAACGGCCGCACGTTCTATCTGATCTTTCAGTCCACGATCGTTAATGTTCCGAAACGCCTTATATACCTCGCGGCTGAGCTCGCGCGCCTTATTCCAACAAAGCAAATCTTCAAATTTTCGGACCGTCGCCATATCTCAACGTTTATTCATTTTCCTTCAGCCTCCTTATTCCCTCCTCAATCTTAACCTTTGGTGCCCAGCCGATCAGTTTCTTTGCTAGTCTGTTATCCGCAAGTGTATCCTTGGGCTCAAGTCTGGCCGGAATATGAACAGTTTCTCCGCCTATCAATTTCGCGATCTTGTTTACAGATTGATTGCTTCCACACCCAATATTTAGCACCTCCCCTTTTCCAACCTTATTGCTCTTCATCGCGAGAATATTGGCACGGGCGACATCACTGACGTGGGTAAAATCCCTCGTCTGTTTCCCGCTGCCGGTTATGGTCATCGGTTTACCTTCCGCTTTTTGTTTCAAGAACTTGGCAATAACCAGAGCATAAGCCCCCTCATCGCTCTGTCTTGGCCCATAGACGTTAAAATATCTAAGGCATACCGTCGAGAGACCATATACATCATAGAACAGTCTGCTGTAAAGCTCGCCGACATATTTTTGTAGGCCATAAGGGCTTTTCGGATTAGCCCGCATATCTTCTCGGAGCGGCATTATTTTCTGGTCACCATAAGCGGAACTTGATGCCGAATACACGAGTTTCTTGACCTTGGCATCCTTGGCCGCGATCAATACGTTCAATGTTCCGGTTATGTTTGCCTCGTTGGTCTCCTCCGGGTGTTCGATCGAATACTGAACTCTCGGCAATGCGGCCAAGTGAAAAACATACTCAGCTCCCTTAAAAATAGGTTTTATTTTATTTAGATCTGTTATGTCGGCTATGCGGAGTTTTGCTTTTTTGTTTACGTTTTCCTTTTTTCCTCCAACCAGATTGTCAATTACATGGACATCAAACCCCTCTTCTACCAGGGCATCTGTCAAATTTGAACCGATAAATCCCGCGCCCCCGGTAACCACAACCTTTATTTTTTTCTTCATATCTTTTTATTTGCAACGGCACTTCCTGATCTTATTCCTGTATCCGCAGGAATTATTAGTGTGTTTCTTCAAAATAATCCAATAATCGTTCTTTGCAGTTTAACGCGAAGTTCATTTCTTTGATTGAATTTTCATCGAACCATCCCCATTCTTCAAAATCCTGTACATTGGGTCTTGGCTCTGAATCCAATTTCACCTCGAAGACATGAAATTCTTTTTCAGCAAATTTATAACTCCTAAAAAATTTCAGCGACGCTAGCTCACATTTCAGTTCCTCTCGTATTTCCCTTGCCACACAATCTTCTGCGGTTTCTCCATCCTCCATAACACCACCGACCATCTCCCATTCTCCGGGAGAATATTGTTTTCTCAAGCTTCTTCTCGCCAGAAAAACCTTTCTATCTATATCTCTAACAATAATTGCGCTACTTGCTTCTGATTTCATAGATTTATCTTCCACAACACTTCTTAAACTTTTTCCCGCTTCCGCATACACAGGGATCATTTCTGCCCACAGTTATTTTATCTTCCTCTATCTTTTTGTGGTCCTCGTCTTCGGAATTACCTATTGTTACAGCCGACTCATGGACCTCCTTAAACTCTTCCGTGGCACCCATTTGGATATTATTACCCCTCAGAGTTGATAAAAGTTTCACAATGCTATCGGCCATCGTATTCTCTATCTCTCTGAACAGCTTTATTCCCTCTTTTTTATATTCCACCAACGGATCGCGTTGACCGTACGCCCTCAATCTGACGCTGGACCTCATATGGTCCATGGTATCCAGGTGGTCAGTCCATATCATGTCTACAACCTGAAGTGAAAGTATCCTGAATGCGGAATAAAAATTATCCTCTCCGAGCTCTTCTTTTATTTTATTCGCAGAAGAGATAGTCTCTTCGTCGCCCAAAGAGATCTCCTCTAGAAAATTTTGTAGATATTCTTTATCTCCGAGCAATATTTTTCTCCTCTTTTCATAGATAGTCTTTATCTGGATATTTATAACATCGTCATAC